>JBOGFL010000177.1:0-7184 GCA_050743285.1 Acidimicrobiia bacterium | reverse complement strand
GCTTCTACCTGTCTCTCGAGGACGAGCTCATGCGGTTGTTCGCTACCGGCCTCATGCAGCGGGTCATGGGCGCCTCGTTCCCGGACGACATGCCGCTCGAGTCGAAGATGGTCACGAAGGCGGTGGAGCGCGCGCAGCGCACCGTCGAGGACCGCAACTTCGAGATCCGCAAGAACGTCCTCAAGTACGACGAGGTGATGAACGAGCAGCGCAAGGTCATCTACAAGCGCCGCCAGCAGATCCTCGACGGCGCCGACCTGCGCGAAGAGACGGTGTCGGCGATTGCCGATGTCGTGCAACGCATCGTCGACACGCACTGCACCGGCGAGTACTCCGAGGAGTGGGACGTCGACGAGCTGCTGCGTGTGCTGCAGCTCACCTACCCCACGAAGGTCACCGCTGACGCGATTCGAGACTCGTTCTCCGCCGAGGCCGTGTCCGAGCTCGTTCTCGACGACGTCACGGTGTTCTACGAGGAAAAGGAAGAGTCGGTGGGCAGCGTCGCGCTGCGGGAGATCGAGCGCCGTGTGATGTTGTCGGTGATCGACCAGCATTGGCGG
This sequence comes from Acidimicrobiia bacterium, assembly GCA_050743285.1. Taxonomy (GTDB): domain Bacteria; phylum Actinomycetota; class Acidimicrobiia; order IMCC26256; family JACDBD01; genus JBOGFL01. The sequence continues at coordinate 6,624 of JBOGFL010000177.1, read as the reverse complement.
GAGCACCTGTACGAGATGGACTACCTGCGGGAAGGCATCAACTTGCGGGCGATGGGTCAGCGCGACCCGCTCTCGGAGTGGCAACGCGAGGGCTACGACATGTTCGAGGCGATGATGGCCTCGATCGACGACAATTTTGTCCGGTACGTCTGTCACCTCCAGGTGGTCGCCGAGGACGACCGGCCCCGCGCCGCTCGGAACCTCCGCTACAGCGCGGCCGAGGAACCGGTCCAGGGGTCGGGTGCCCTGCGCGCCGCCGCCGCGGCGACGCCCCCCGAGGAGGCACCACCGCTCGCCGGCAACGGTGAGGCGGCGGCACCGGCCTCGGCCCAAGCATCAGAGCCGGTCTCGCAGGAGCCCGTCCGAGTCGAGAAGACGCCGGGGCGTAACGAGCCCTGCTACTGCGGCAGCGGCAAGAAGTACAAGCTCTGCCACGGTCGCTGAACCCGCGCGGCCCGCAGCCTCGCCTTCGCGATGCGCGACTTCACCAGTGACCTGACCGACCTCCGCAAACGGGTCTACGACGCGCACGGATACCTCCGCGTCGACGACCAACGCCGACGGCTGAGCGAGCTCGAGACGGACGCCGGTCGCCCCGACCTCTGGGACGATCCTGACCAGGCCCGGCGTGTCAACTCGGAGCTGGCGCGGGTCAAGGATGACGTCGACGTCGTTGAGCGCCTCGAGGGGCGCTTGTCAGACCTCGAAACCCTGCGCGAGCTCGCGGTGGAAGAAGGCGACGACTCGCCCGAGCAGGAGATCACCGTCGGCATCAACGCGCTCTCGGGCGAGCTCGACCGCCTCGAGCTCCGAGCCCTGTTCACCGGTGAGCACGACGAGCGGGACGCGATCTGCGCGGTGAACTCCGGGGCCGGCGGCACCGACGCCCAGGACTGGGCCGAGATGCTCCTGCGCATGTACCAGCGGTGGGCGCAGGCCCGCGGTCTGGACTTCGAGCTGGACGAGCGCCAAGAGGGTGACGAGGCGGGGATCAGCTCGGCGACGTTCACGGTCAAGGGCCGGTACGCCTACGGCATGCTGAGCGGTGAACGCGGGGTGCACCGGCTCGTGCGCATCTCCCCGTTCGACGCCCAGGCTCGCCGTCACACCGCCTTCGCATCTCTCGACACGGTCCCCGCGCTCGATGCGACCGAGGAGCCCGAAATCGATCCCAACGATCTGCGGATCGACACCTACCGCTCGTCGGGCGCCGGCGGCCAGCACGTCAACGTGACCGACTCGGCGGTGCGCATCACGCACCTACCCACGGGCATCGTCGTGTCGTGCCAGAACGAACGTTCCCAGATCCAGAACCGGGCCCGCGCCATGCAGATCCTCGGCGCCCGCCTCGCCGAACGGCAGCGGGAGGAGCGCCGGGCCGAGATGGCCCAACTCGCCGGTGAGAAGCGGGACGTCGCCTGGGGGAGCCAGATCCGCTCCTACGTTCTCGCGCCGTACCAGCAGGTCAAGGACCTTCGGACGGGCCACGAGACCGGCAACGTCCAGGCGGTGCTGAACGGCGAGCTCGACCCGTTCATCGAGGCGTGGCTCCAGTGGCGCCGGCGGGAGGATCCTGGCGGGTGACTCGACCTCGCAGGAGACGCCCCCACGACGCGCCGCCGCTTCTGGGGACCTGACTGTTACCCTCTCCCTGACACGCCTCTCCGGTCCTCGTCAATTGCGGGCTGTTCGATGATTCGTTTCGACGGTGTAACCAAGATCTATCCCGGCGAAGTCGTCGCGTTGCGCGACGCGACCGTCGAGGTGAACAAGGGCGAGTTCATGTTTCTCGTCGGTCCCTCGGGTTCCGGCAAGTCGACCTTCCTGCGGCTCCTGCTCCGCGAAGAAGCACCGACGCGCGGCCGCATCGTCGTCGCCGGGCGCAACATCGGAAAGCTCGGCGCGTGGAAAATCCCGCAGCTACGCAGAAACATCGGGTGCATCTTCCAAGACTTCAAGCTGTTACCGAACAAGACGGTGTACGAGAACGTCGCGTTCGCGATGGAGGTCATCGGCCGGCCCACTCACGTCACCAAGACACAGGTGCCGCAGGTGCTCGACCTGGTAGGACTGGCGCGCAAGTCGCAGCGCTTCCCTTCCGAGCTTTCCGGAGGTGAACAGCAACGCGTGTCGATTGCGCGTGCGTTCGTCAACCGGCCACTGATCCTGCTCGCCGACGAGCCCACCGGGAACCTCGACCCCGCCACAACCGTCGGCATCATGCGCATCCTCGACCGCATCAACCGTGCCGGCACCACGGTGGTGATGGCAACCCACGACCAACGCATCGTGGACGCGATGCGACGCCGGGTCGTCGAGCTCGAGCACGGCTCGCTCGTGCGTGACCAGGCCCGCGGCGTCTACGGCGTCGGTAACTGAGGCTCATGTCAGTCAAGTTCGGCTACTTCGCGCGCGAGACGCTCATCTCCCTGCGCCGAAACCTGCTGATGACGCTGGCCGGCATCCTCACCATCACGGTCTCGCTGTTCCTCTTCGGCGGCATCCTCCTGCTCTCACGCCTCGTCGCCCACGGGACCGATCGGTGGAAGGGCGGGGTCGAGGCCGAGATCTTCCTCAACGTCGATCCCGACTCCACGCAGGCCGAGAAGGACGCGATCCAGGCGCAGCTGGCAGACGACCCCGAGATCTCGAGCTACGAGTTCTTCGACCACGAAGCCGCGTACGAGGAGTTCCAACGCCTCTTCGAGGACGACCCGAACCTGGTCGAGGCGGTGAATCCCGAGGCGCTCCCCGAGTCGTTCCGCATCACGTTCGCCGACCCCGAGGATCAGGGCGCGGTGGCCGCCAAGTACGAGTCCGAACCGGGCGTCTCCGAGGTGGCGACCGCCGACGAGGAGACCCGGCGGCTCCTCACGATCACGGGCTGGGTCCGAAGATCGTTCATCACCCTGTCCCTGCTCTTGTTGCTCTCCGCGCTGTTCCTCATCGTGAACACGATCCGGCTGGCGACGTTCGCCCGGCGCCGGGAGATCGAGGTGATGAAGCTCGTCGGCGCCTCGAACTGGTTCGTACGGGTGCCGTTCATGGCCGAGGGCGTCGCCCAGGGCCTCCTCGGCGCGGGTCTTGCCATCGGAGGTGTTGCCGGTTTATACCGGTTTGTGCAGATACGGACCGAGGGCCGGTCCGATCTGTTCGAAGGGTTCTTCCTCAACAGCAGTGATCTGCAGTACGTGGCACTGCTGGTACTCGCGATCGGCCTCGGAATCGGGGCCATCGGCTCGATCGTCGGTCTGCGCCGCTTCCTGCGGGTCTGACCGGCCTTCCCCCGCGAGGGTGGCTCCGGCGCGCCCCCCAGTTCCCGCTGTTGCCCATGTTGCTGGTGTGACCTAGGATGACAAGCCTTATGACCCGAACAGTCGGGCGGGCACTGGCGCTCGCCCTGATGGCGGGCGTCCTCATGGTAGGCCCGGCTCCCAGCTCCGCGGGGGGCGGGTCCCGCGACCCCGTCGACCGGGCCACCGAGTTGCAGCGTCAGATCGGTGAGGCGTCGCAGGCCGAAGCCGACGCGCTGGGCGAGCTCGACGCCATCCGGGCCCGGAGAGCGGAACTCGACAGCACCGTGGGCGCGCTCGAGGCGCAGACCGCCGAAGCGCGGGCCCGCCTCGACGCCGCCGAGGCCGAACTGGAACGGGTGCAGGGAATCCTCACCGTCCTCGAGAGCCAGCTCAACGCAACCACGCTCAAGCTCATCGCCGCCCAGGAGAAGACCGACGCCGCCGCCGCCGACCTCTACGTGCGGGCGGCCGGCGGCGGGAGCAGCGACCTCGACGTCGCCCTCGAAGCCACCGACCCCCGGGAGGTGCTGGCCGCCCGCCGCTACATCGGCGACGTCCGCGACAAGCAGCGCGCGGTCATCGACGAGCGGGCCGAGGTCATCGAGGACCTCGAGATCAAACAGGGCAACCTCGAGAAGGAAAAGGCGCACGCCGAGGAGATCCAGGCCCAGGTCGAAGAGGAACACGGCGCGGTCCTCGCCCTGCTCGACGAGCAGCGGGCGGCCCGGAACGACGCCTCGGCGCAGGAGGAGGCCGAGGCTGCGCTCGTCGGCGACATCCAATCCCAGCGGGAGCAGTTCGAGGCCGAGCTCGACGAGCTGTACCGCACCTCGGAGGAGGTCCGGGAGCTCCTGTCCGGCAGCAGCGGCGCGCCCCTCGGCACGGGCCAGTTCCTGCGGCCGGTCCCGGGCGCGATCGTCAGCGGCTTCGGCCCTCGCGTGCACCCGATCCTCGGTACGACCCGCGTGCACACCGGCCTCGATATGGCCGCCGCGTACGGCGAGCCCATACGGGCCGCCGACACCGGCGTCGTCGTCATGGCGGGATGGAACGGTGGCTACGGCAACTGCGTGATCATCGACCACGGCGCCGGCCTGGCGACCTTGTACGCACATCAATCCGAGCTGGCGGTAACGGTTGGTCAGCGGGTGACCCGCGGCGAGGTCATCGGATACGTGGGCTCGACCGGCCTGTCGACCGGCCCGCACCTTCATTTCGAGGTCCGCGTCAACGGCACCCCCGTCGACCCCACGCAATACTTGTAGCGGCCGGCCCTCGTCGCTTACTTGTCGGGTTGGGGGGTCACCCGGAGGTAGGGCTTCAGGGCTTTCCAGCCCTTCGGGAACCTGTCCTTGGCGTCCTCGTCGGAAACCGCAGGAATGATGATGCAGTCGTCGCCCTGTTGCCAGTCGACCGGGGTCGAGACCTGGTACTTGGCGGTGAGCTGGAGTGAGTCGATCACCCGCAGCAGCTCGTCGACATTGCGCCCGGTGCTCTGCGGGTAGGTGATGATGAGCTTCACCTTTTTGTCCGGGCCGATGATGAACACGTTCCGAACCGTCACCGTGTCGCTCGCGTTCGGGTGGATCATGTCGTAGAGGGAGGCGACTTCCTTGTCGGGGTCGGCGATGAGGGGAAAGTTCGGGGCGGTCCCCTGGGTCTCCTCGATGTCCTTCGCCCAGCCCTGGTGAGAGTCGAGCGGGTCGACGCTCACGCCGATGAGCTTGACGTTGCGCTGGTCGAAATCCGTCTTGCGCTTCGCCAGGGCACCGAGCTCGGTGGTGCAAACCGGCGTGTAGTCCTTGGGATGCGAGAACAGCATGCCCCAGCTGTCGCCGAGGTACTCGTGCAGGCTGACCTTGCCCTCGGTGGTGTCTGCGGTGAAGTCGGGCGCTTCGTCGCCCAGGCGTATCGCCATGGTTGTCTCCGTTCCGTACGATTCTTTGTCGTGCCTTGTAACGACACAGGCTAGCGATGGCTTCCCAGCCGACGGAGAAGGACGGAGGCGACGGCGGCCCGCGTCACTCGCGCCGCCTGGCCGTCGATCTGACGCCGTTGCGGGAGTCCCGGGACTTCCGGCTGTTGTGGTTGGGCGAGTTGGTCTCGACGACCGGGACACAGGTCACACTCGTCGCCGTCTTCATCCAGGTGTACGACCTGACCGGGTCGAGCGCCGCGGTCGGGCTCGTCGGTCTCGCGCAGCTCCTCGTCATGGTCGTGGTGACGGTGTTCGGCGGCCCGCTCATCGACCGGTTCGACCGACGCCGCCTGCTGCTGTTCGCCCAGGTCGGGCAAGCCGCCACCACGCTCCTTCTCCTGGCGGGCGCGATCGCCGGCGATCCGCCGCTGCTCCTCGTGTACACCGCCGCGGGGGTGGCGGCCGGTCTCGGCGGGTTCGGCTTGTCGGCCCGGTCGGCCATCGTGCCCAACGTCGTCCGGCCCCCGATGCTCTCGACCGCGCTGGCGCTCAACCAGGTGATGTGGAACACGTGCCTGCTCGTCGGGCCCGCGGTCGGGGGGTTGCTGGTGGGCCGGGTCGGGCTGTCGTGGGCCTACGGGATCGACGCCATCTCGTTCGCGATCGGGCTCCTCTTCTTCATTGCTCTCAGCCCGTCCCGGCCCAAGGACGTCACCGCCCCCGACGGGGCCAAAGCCATCTGGGAGGGTGTGCGCTATCTCAAGGGACGGCGCGTTCTGCAGAGCACGTTCACCGCCGACCTCGTGGCGATGATCTTCGGCATGCCGCGTGCACTGTTCCCGGTGCTCGCGATGACCCAGTTCGACGCCGGCGCCGAGGTCGTCGGCATCCTGTTCTCGGCCGTTTCCGTCGGTGCACTGCTCGGCGCGCTGACAACCGGTTGGGTGCAGCGCGTGCGACGCCAGGGGCTCGCGGTGCTCGTGGCGATCGCGGTGTGGGGAGCCGGGATCACCGCCTTCGGCCTCTCGGGCTCGAACCTCGCCTTGGCGCTCGGCGCCCTCGCCGTCGCAGGTTCTGCCGACGTGGTCTCCGCGGTGTTCCGGGGCACGATCCTCCAGAGCTCGATTCCTGACGCGCTCCGCGGTCGCATGTCAGCGGTGCACATCCTCGTCGTGACAGGCGGGCCGCGTATCGGGGATGTCGAAGCCGGGCTTGTCGCGGCCGCCTTCACGCCCACCGTGTCGGTCGTCACCGGCGGCCTCGCGTGCATCGTGGGCATGGGATTGCTCGCCGCGCTCGTGCCTGCGTTCGTCCGCTACCGCGTCGATGACGATGGACGCGGTGTAATTGACGGGACCACCGCGGCCACGGTGGAGTGAGCACGTGGCTCCCGCCGGCATACTCCGGAAC
>JBOGFL010000176.1:0-1945 GCA_050743285.1 Acidimicrobiia bacterium | reverse complement strand
GCCGGCGACCGGTATAGCTCCGGCGCGTCCTCGCCGGCGGGGTACCAGCCGGCCCCGAACCCGTCCCGGTTGTCCTCGGGCGGGTGCTGGTGCTGCGGCGAGCGGGCCATGCGGGCGAGCGCGTTCGGCGCACCGAACAGCAGCTCCGAGAGCGCGACCGGTGGACCGACGTAGGCGAGGTGGCGGCACACGGTCAGGCGGCGCAGCGGAAGCCGCTGAAGATCTGGCGGCGGGTCGGGTAGTCCCAGTTGCGGAACGTCTCGCGCTGCGCGGTCGGATGCGTTGCCCACGACCCACCGCGCAAGACCTTGTACTCGTCGCCGAAGAAGACCTCGGAGTACTCCCGGTACGGAAACGCGCGGAAGCCCGGGTACGCGCGGAAGTCGCTCGCCGTCCATTCCCACACCGACCCCACTCCGTCGAAGCTCGCGGCCGCGCGCTCCCATTCGGCCTCGGTTGGGAGCCGCTTGCCGACGAACCGGGCGTAGGCGTCGGCCTCGTACCAGCACACGTGCTGGACGGGCTCTTCGGGAGTCAGCGGCTCGTCGCACCCGAAGCGCCGGCGGTACCAGTCGTCGCCGGCCCGCCGCCAGAACTCGGGCGCGGTGAGACCCGCGTCGCGTCGCCACCGCCACCCGGCGTCCGACCACCAGCGGGCGTCCTCGTAGCCACCCGCGGCGACGAAGCCGAGAAAAGCGCGGTTCGTGACCGGGCCCGCGTCGATGCGGTACGGCGCCAGCTCCACGACATGGGCAGGGCGCTCGTTGTCGTACGCCCACGGCTCGTCGTCGGTTCCCATCGTGAACGGGCCGCGCGGGAAGCACAGCTCTTCGTCCTGAGTCGCCCGGGCGGCCGTCGGGCGGCCGGGGGCCGGATACGGCGTGTCGCGCAACTGCAGCGTGGCCAGCATCGTCTCGATGTGCTGGTGCTCGTGCTGCACGACCATTCCGTAGACGAACCCGTCTCGGCGCAGCGGGTCCTCGGCGTCGAGGTCGATCGTGTCGAGCACGTCGAGCGAGCGCGCCCGCACGCCGGTCGCGAAGGCCCGGGCCTGATCGGGGTCGAGGAGGTCGAGGCTCGGCCGTTCCCGTCGCGGGTGCTTGAAGGCGTCGTACACGTCGTCGAGCCGCGGGTCGGTCGGCGGCGCGCCGGCAAGCTCACGCACGAGCCAGAGCTCTTCGTAGTGCGCGATGTGGGCGAGATCCCACACCAGTGGCGACATCAACGGCGAGTGCTGGCGAACCTCGTCGGCCGGGCCCACCGGCCCCAGTAGCGCGAGCGTGCGCTCCCGAGCATCGCCGAGCGCGGCGGCGATCTCGGATTTCGTGATCGCAGTCATGCCGGCACCAGTTCGCCACGAGCCATCTCGTCGAGAAGGTCGTCGGCCGGACATCGACCCTGGTCGACGTAGCGGTCGATGTACTCCGCGGTGACCGCCTGGGTGACGCCGTCGATGCCGATGCGGCCGAATGCCTCCTGGGCCGCGGCGAAGCAGGCGCGGCCGGCGGCGCCGAGCCGGGGGTCGCTGGGTCCATCGTGCGCTGCTTCGATCCACAGGTCGCCGGTCCCGGCGGTCGCGAGCGCGGCGCTCGTGGCCGCCTCCTCGTCGTCGAGGAGCGCGGTGACGACTGCGGCGGCGACGGGCCACCAGCGATCGGGCAGCGAGTCGAGCATGCGCAGCTCGAGCCAGCCGCGCGGCCGCACCGGCGGGAAGAGCGTTGTGAGGTGATAGGCGAGGTCGTCGGCGGTCGGGTAGCCGAGCTCGTGCCCGTCGGCGATCCACTGCCCGAAGGTGAGCGGCTCGAGCACGGGTTCGTAGACGGCGTCGCCGTCGCGGATCAGCATGACCCGGGCCCGCAGCGCGTAGGTGCCCCATGCCGCGCACGGTTCCGGGCCGCCGACGGGCGCGGTGCGCCCCGGGTCGATGGCGAGCCAGGTCGCGAGG
>JBOGFL010000175.1:0-7238 GCA_050743285.1 Acidimicrobiia bacterium | reverse complement strand
CGCTGCTCCTCGCCTTCGCTCGCCGCAGACCCGGCCGGTTGATCCGCTCCCAAACGTGCCATTGGGAGGACCGAGCCTCCTCGACGTCAGCGTCCTTGAACTCGATCGAGATCCCCATCGGAAGCGGGTCGTACGACAGGGGATCAAGCCCAAATAACAGCTCTGCGTCGACATGCACGCCGAGGACGACGGTGACGTCCACGCCAGCCACGTCTCGGCCGAGGCGATGGGCCCGACGCCAGGTGCTCTCAGCGCCGTAACGGATCTGAACGCGGTGCTCGTCGGCCGGCCGGTTCTTGATCACCCGCTGGGTCGACCGGAACGGATAGACGAGCAGGCCCAGACGCTCACCGCCGACCGCCTCCACACCGAGGTACAAGGGTGCGACAGAAGGCCGGTCCCATGTCGTCGAGTAGACGAGCTGACCGCCGGACCGGTGAACGGCCTCGAGGAGGAACTCGAAGAGATCGGTCCGGCCCGCGATCCGATACAACCTCGGCACGTACACGCGGCCGGCGAGGGCTGGCACGGCACCGAGTCTCTCAGCGAGCGGCCCGATACGGGAGGATCTCGCTACCCTCGGAGTCGGAGCCATGTCTTCCCCCGACGATTACCCGCACCCGAGTTCCGCTGCTGCCACCGCCGTCATGCGCGGCAACCGTCGACGCGACACGCGACCCGAACGCCTGGTGCGCAGCAGGCTGCACGCGCTCGGATTGCGTTACCGCGTCGACTACAGGATCGATGTCGGCGCGCATCGCGTCCGAGCCGATGTCGCTTTCACTGGACTCCAGATTGCCGTCTTTGTCGATGGCTGCTTCTGGCACGGTTGCCCTGAACACGGCAATCGCCCTCGGGTCAACACCGCCTACTGGGGCCCGAAGCTGAGGCGCAACTTCGAACGCGATCAGCGCAATACGCGGGAACTGGAGGCCGCAGGGTGGACTGTGCTTCGCATATGGGAGCACGAGGAGCCCGATGCGGCGGCCATGCGGGTTTCCGAGTCGGTCCGCCAGTTGGCGTCGGAGCGCTCCGCGACGTCGCTCGAGAGCCCCCGTCCAAAACAGCCCGCCACCTGTGCCCCGAACTGCACTCCCCACCCACGCCAGCCAGCCCATCCATCCGCGACCACCGTCCGCGACCGACCGACTGATCACTAGCGCACGATCGAAAAGTAGACACAGTTACAGGTCCTGAGGACCCGCTACCGGTAGGCGAGGGCTGGTTTTCCGCGCGCGCACGGCGCGAGACCACGGTCTCCGAGGCGATCGGCGCCGGCGCGCGCTCGTTCAGAGTGCAGGGCTGCTCGGCTTCGCGGTAGGCGAACCGGTAGGCGGTTCACCACTTACGCGCCTACCGGTAGGCGTGGCGGTAGGCACTCCCACCTTTGAAGCGCGTACCGCGAGAACCCGGGCCATGAAGAACCTCCTACCGGTAGGCGTACCGGTAGGTAAACCGGTAGGCGCGAGCCGGATCATCGGGCTCTCTCGACGGGGAGGAGCCGATGAGCCAGGCCGACCCACGGCTGCGCGCCCAGAGCAACGCGGGCCCTCGCCGGGTCAGGGGCACTCGCGTTATTTCCAGGCACCCGGCCCTCCGGCTCGTCGAGCCCGCGCAGCAAAATGAGGGCGCTCAGGCCGTTCGCGTGGAGGGACCGTCGAGTCCTCCGGTGCTCACGCTCAGAGCCGCCGATGCACTCGCCCGGATCATCCAGCGCGCCGTCGACTACGCGCGCCAAGATGGCGGACCTAGGAGGGCGGACGAGTGAGCGAGACCTTCCGAGCAGCGCTGTACGCCCGGGTCAGCACCGAGGACCGCCAGTCGCCTGAGGACAGCATCGCCTGACAACGCGCCGCCGCCACGGCCCTCATCGAGGGACACGGCGGCAAGATCGTCGCCGACTACCTCGACGTCGGCGTCTCACGATCGCTCCCATGGTCACGGCGCCTTGAAGCCGCTCGCCTGCTCGCCGACTGCGCCCGCCCCGACCGCGGCTTCGACGCGGTCGTCATCGGTAAGCCGCAGCGAGCCTTCGCTGGCACGCAGTACGGACTGACGGCGCCGCTCCTGTGGCACCACGGCGTGGAGCTATGGGTTCCGGAGGTCGGCGGGCGCGTCGACCCAGACAGCGAGGCGCACGATCTCGTCATGTCGCTCTTCGGCGGGCTCAGCAAGGCCGAGAGAGCGCGGATCCAGCGGCGAGTGCGAGCTGCCATGACCACGATGGCTCGCACTGGTGGCCGCTACCTAGGCGGCCGACCGCCGTACGGATACCGGCTCGCACCCACGACCGCCCACCCGAATGCCGAGAAGGCGCGCCTCGGAGCGACTCTGAATCGTCTCGAGGCCGACCCGCAGACCGCGCCGACCGTGCGGCGCATCTTCCGAGAACGTCTGGCCGGTAGCGGGTACACGGAGATCGCCCGCGGTCTCAACGTCGACGGAATCTTGTCTCCCGCCGCCTACGACCGCGCCAGGAACACTCATCGCGACCCGAGAGGATGGGCCGACTCGGCCGTGCGAGCCATCCTCGCCAACGCGCGCTACACGGGCCACGAGGTGTGGGCTCGCCAGCGCCGCGACTACGAGCTGCTCGACCCGGCCACCCCTGCCGACGGGCACGTTCGGCGAATGCGGTGGAATCCGACCGAGGAATGGATCTGGTCGCCTGAACTGACCCACGAGCCGCTGATCTCGCGCGAGGAGTGGGAAGCCGCTCAGGCGCCCGTCAAGAGCGACCACCGCGCCCCAAAGGCGGTCGCACGCACATACCTGCTGCGAGGGCGTGTCCACTGCGGTGTATGCGGCCGCAAGATGCACGGCGAGACGCGCGCCGCGAAGCGCAGACCACGCGTGTACTACCGCTGCCCGGTGCGCGGTCAGTACCCCGGCGCCGCGGCCGACCACGCTGGCGACGTCTTCGCCCCCGAGGCTCCGCTCCTGGCGTCGCTCGACGGCTGGATCGCAGAGCTGTTCACACCGGAGCGAGCCGAGGAGACCGCACGAGAACTCGTCGAGGCGGCCCAAACCACCGACGCCGGCAGCGCGATCGCCGCTGCACGGGAGCGTCTCGCAGATGCCCGCCGGAAGCTCACGCAGTACCGGACGGCCCTCGACGACGGTGCCGACCCGGCCACCGTTTCGTCGTGGATCACCGAGGCCGCCACCGAGGAGCGAGCCGCCCAAGCCGAGGTGGACAGCATCCGGCTGGCGTCACCGTCAGCCCTCACCGTCGAGGAAGTCATGAGCGCTGTGACGGAGCTCGGAGGCCTCGTGACGGTGCTCGAGGGCGCGGAGCCGAACGAGCGCGCCGAACTCTACGCAGCGCTCGGTGTCGAGATCACGTACCAGCCTGACCCTCGAACCGCCGTGCTGGCACTGGAGCCGCAGGCGTTGGGTCAAGCGCGTGTCGGAGGGGGGACTTGAACCCCCACGCCCTTGCGGGCACTAGCCCCTCAAGCTAGCGCGTCTGCCGATTCCGCCACTCCGACGAGACCGTCATTCTACCGGTCGCAGGTGCGTCATCATCGAGGCGTGACGGAGTCGCTACGCGGAAAGCTCCTGGTGGCAGCACCGTCGCTCGCGGATCCGAACTTCTACCGAACCGTCGTGTTGATGCTCGAGCACACCGACGAGGGCGCGGCCGGTGTTGTGTTGAACCGGCCCAGCGAGACGGACGTGCGCGACCCGCTCGCGCAGTGGGCCGACGTCGCGGCCGAGCCGGCGGTCGTGTTCGTGGGCGGTCCGGTGCAACCGAGCGGCGTGATCTGTCTGGCGCGCGCGGTACCGAACGCGGCGCCCGAGGGATACGTCGAGCTGGCCGACCGGATCGGCACGCTCGACCTCGAACGGGACGCCGCACTCGCCGTTCCCGACCTCGAGGTGCTGCGCGTGTTCGCGGGCTACACGGGCTGGGGCAGCGGGCAGCTCGAAGGCGAAATGGCCGAGGAGGCGTGGCTGGTGCTCGAAGCACTCCCGGGCGACGTGTTCACACCGGATCCACGTCATCTGTGGCGCGAGGTCTTCCGCCGTCAGTCCGGGAGTCTGCGGCTACTCGCGAACTTCCCGCCTCATCCGTCGCTGAACTGATCTCGAAGGGGCGTCAGCCGCCGAGTCGCAGCGAGAGCAGGATCGTCGTGAAGACGAAGACCAGCGCGGTGACAACCGTGATCCGGTCGAGGTTGCGCTCCACCACCGTCGAACCCGCCATCGACCCACCAAGTTGCCCGCCGCCGAACATGTCGGACAGACCGCCGCCCCGCCCCGCGTGCAACAGGACGAAGACGATCATCAGCAGCGAGACGATGAGGTGGATCCCGATCAGGATCGCGTTGAGCACGGCTGTCAAGGCTAGCCGCGACCGGCCCGCCTTTACCGCGTCAGGCTTGGTAGCGGACGATACGGGCGAAGTCAACTGGATCGAGCGACGCCCCCCCGACCAGCGCCCCGTCGACGTCGGTGCCGGCCATGAGCTCCACGATGTTGCCCGGCTTCACGCTGCCGCCGTACTGGATGCGGACGTTGCCGGCGGTTCCGGGGTCGTAGAGGTCGGCCAGATCGGCTCGGATGAGCCCACACATCTGGTTGGCGTCGTCGGGAGTGGCGTTGCGGCCGGTCCCGATGGCCCAGATGGGCTCGTAGGCAACCACACAACTGGCCGCTTCGACCGCCTTGACGCGGGCGAACGCCGCCCGCATCTGGCCGCGCACGTGGTCGTCGGTCTCCCCCGCTTCACGCTGCTCGAGGGTCTCGCCGACGCACACGATCGGCGTCATCTGATGCATCAGCACGGCGCGCAACTTCCGGCTCACCATTTCGTCGGTCTCACCGAACAGCTGGCGGCGTTCGGAGTGCCCCACGATGACGTAGCTGACATTGAGCTTGGCGAGCATCGGTGGACTCACCTCGCCGGTGAACGCGCCCTGTTCCTCCCAATAGCAGTTCTGCGCGCCGAGCGCGATCGGGATGCGGTCACCCTCGAGCACGGTCTGGATCGACCGCAGGTCGGTGAAGGGCGGACAGACGACGACGTCCACGACCTCGTAGTCCTTGAGGCCGAGCTCGTACGACAGCTTCTGCACGGTCCGGATCGCGGCGAAGTGGTCGTGGTGCATCTTCCAGTTGCCGGCGATCACGGGCCGGCGGTCGTCGGTCACGACTGCACCTCCTGGTTTGCGTCACGCAACGCCTGCAAGCCAGGCAGGTCACCCTCCTCGATGAACTCGAGCGTCGCTCCCCCGCCGGTGCTCATGTGATCCATCCGGTCGGCGAGACCGAAGCTGCGCACCGCCGCCGCGCTGTCGCCCCCCCCGACCACCGTGAAGCCCGGGCAGTCTGCCACCGCGTCGGCGACGGCCCGCGTCCCGGCCGCGAACGGCGCCACTTCGAACACGCCCATCGGCCCGTTCCAGAGGACCGTTGCCGCATCGGCCAGTACATCGGCGTACTCGGCCGCGGTGCCGGGCCCGATGTCGAGACCCATCTTCCCGTCGGGAACCGCCGAAGCCGGCACGACCGAGATGTCGGCGTTCGCGCTGATGTCGGCGGCCACGACGACATCGGACGGGATGCGCACGCGGTCGGTTGCAAGCAGGCGCGCACACTCGGCGACCATCTCCGGCTCGACCAGCGAGTCGCCGACCTGGCCGCGCTGGGCGAGGACGAACGTGAACGCCATCGCGCCACCGACGAGGATCGTGTCGCATCTTTCGAGTAACGACCCGATGACGCCGAGCTTGTCGCTCACCTTGGCACCGCCGAGCACGGCGACGAATGGCGTGGCCGGGTCATCGAGGAGCTTTGACAGCACCTCGACTTCGCGCTCGAGGAGCCGCCCCCCGGCGCTCGGCAACACTTCGGGCGGCCCGACGATCGACGCGTGCGCCCGGTGCGACGCGCCAAATGCGTCGTTGACGTAGCCGTCGCCGAGGTTGGAGAGGTTCGTCGCGAAAGCGGGGTCGTTCGTGGTCTCGCCGGGTTCGAAACGCAAGTTCTCCAGGAGCAGGACACCGCCGGGCTCGAGGCTGGCAGCCATGCCATCGACGTCGGGGCCGACGACGCCCGGAGCCAGCGGCACCTCGCAACCGAGGAGCTCGCCCAATCTCTGCGCGACCGGGGCCAGCGAGTGCTGCGGGTCCGGCTTGCCCTGCGGGCGGCCCCGGTGGGCGCACGCGATCACTCGAAAGTCCCCCGCACGGAGCCATTCGATGCTGGGGAGCACTGTCGAGATCCGGAGGTCGTCGGTCACCGCGCCGTCCTCGATCGGGACGTTGAAGTCCGCTCGCAGGAGGACACGGGCGCCGCGCGCGAGCTCCAGGTCTTCGAGCCGCGGCAGATTCGGCACCGGTGGCGCGCTACTGGTCGCCCAGGAAGGCCATCAGATCGATGAGCCGGTTCGAGAAGCCCCACTCGTTGTCGTACCAGCCGAGCACCTTCACCATCCGGCCGTTCGCCATCGTGTCCTCGGACGAGAAGATGCACGACGACGGGTTGCCGACGATGTCGGCCGACACCAGCGGCTCGTCCGAGTACTCGAGTACGCCGCGGTAGCGGGCGTCGCTGGTGGCTTCCGCGAACGCCGCGTTGATCTCGTCTTCGCTTACGTCGCTCCCGACGATCGCCACCAGGTCGGTGATCGAGCCGACCGGTGTCGGAACGCGCATGGCGGTGCCTTCGTGCTTGCGCTACAATTCCGGGAGCACGAGGCCGATGGCGCGAGCCGCACCGGTGGAGCTCGGGATGATCGACAGGTTGGCGGCCCGCATCCGCCGCAGGTCTGGTTTTCCGGAGCGGCTCGTCTGGGCGATGTCCTGGAGCGACTGATCGCTCGTGTAGGCGTGCACCGTGGTGATGAAGCCCTGCTCGATAGTGAAGCGCTCGTGCAGGACCTTCGCCATCGGCGCCAAGCAGTTCGTCGTGCAGGACGCGTTCGAAATCACCTTGTGGGCAGCAGGGTCGTACGCGTCGTCGTTCACGCCCATGCAAACGGTGACGTCGGCGTCGCCGCTCGGCGCCGAGATCACCACCCGCCCGGCACCTCCCTCGAGATGAGCGGCGGCCGCGTCGCGAGCCGTGAACAGGCCTGTCGACTCGATGACGACGTCGACTTCGTGGTCACGCCACGGGATCTCACTCGGCTCGCGCACGCCGAGCTTGCGGACCTCGTGCCCGTCGACCGAGAATCCGCCGTCGGTCGCCTTGACCTCGTTGGGCAGGGTGCCGCCCACAGAGTCGTGCTT
>JBOGFL010000174.1:0-2647 GCA_050743285.1 Acidimicrobiia bacterium | reverse complement strand
GTAATACCCGCCGTCGCCACGGACATCCTGATGACGCGTGGCGACGACATAGGCGAGCCGTAGGCCGAGACCCAACAGCGCAAGAAGAGCCAGCCCGACGCCGAACCGTTGTTGGCTATTGGACGATTCGGACGACGCCTCCGTGGCGTTCATTCCGACGAGTGACTGCGCGGTAACTGCGAGGGACGAAGCAGAGATTCGACAGTAGCGCGGCGAGAAAGTATGGCCCGGGCCGGTTCAGGCCGCCCGTCATCAGACTTGACCCGCCTCGGTTCGCGCCTCCCACGGCACCGGACTCACGCGGGTAATCCGAGGTGTCGGTCCGGTAATGTTTCGACGTCGTAGCCAACGATTCTCGTGGCCGAACTCGGGGCGTGACGGCGGACCTGGCTTGCGCACGATGGCAGATCAACCACCGAAATCTCGAGTAGCCCGCCTCACGGCCGCCCGAGACACATCGGGACCCTCTCCGAAGCCAGATGTGCCCGGACGCGTGACCGCGCGGGTGATGGGGGGCGGCGACCGCATGAGGTATTGCGCGAAGGCCAAACGGGTCCTTCAGCTGATCGTTGTACTTGCTGTCACCGCAACATTGGCCTGCACCCAGCCGAGTGACACTGAAAGTACCCACACGGATGCCAACACCACGACGGGCGACACCACGGACACCACCACGGAGAGCACCGCGGAGAGCGCCGCGGCGCGAAAGGCGGACTTCGTCCGGCAACAGGCGACCCACCCCTGGCCAAGTCCACGGGACTCCGATCCGGCGACTGCAGAGGTCGGGCAGTTGACGCAGGCATTCGCGAGTTATCTCGAGGGAGACGCCGCGACCGGAAATCAGCTCGTCGACGACCTCTTCGACTCGGGTTATCCCCCCTTCATCGGCCAGAACTCGGAGTGGCCAGGTTCTTTGTTCTCACCGCTCTTCTTTCGGATGTTCGTCATCAGTGCCGACGCCAGAAACCTCATGGGAGAGCAGCAGCGGGGACGCATGGAGCAGATGATCTCCGAGTACGTCGACCGCGCGTGCGACCCTGCCGAAGCGAAGAGTGACCCGTGGCACGCTGACGGCAGCGAGAACCAGCTCGTCGTACGAAAGACCAACTGCTTGCTCGGAACTTATGCGCTCTCGCACGAGGACTACCCGGCGTGGCGCGACCAATTGCAGCTGTGGCTCCAGGAGCGAGCGAAGTCCGGACTCCACGATGAAGTCCACTCGCAGTACGAGCGGTACACGGTGGCAAGCATCTACAACCTCGCGGACTTTCCCGGCGACGCCGAGATCAGACAGCTCGGCAAACAGTACCTCGACCTGTTCTGGCATCTCGCCGCCCACGAGTTCAACGACAAGACCGCGGTGCAGGGGGCATCTGGCTCACGTCTTTATCAGCCCGATCTCAGCGAGCAACGTGGCGGCTCGTACCACGACCCGAGCCTGCAATGGGCTCGGGACTGGCTCTACATGTACGACTGGCATGACGTCTCCCCACGAGCAGAAACCAACTCGGCCATCCTCACCGCGGCCTCCAGCGGCTACACGCCCCTGAGCATCTCTCGCGACCTTGCATTGATGGATGGCAAAGGATTCGAATATTCCGCACGGCAACCTGGTCGCGCTGGCGCATCGGCCAGTGAGGGCCACGCGATCTTGCGTAACGTGACCGTCAACGACGACTACATGCTTGGTGCCTCCACTTATGAACCAGGAATGCATCGCTCGGTCTCAGCCGCGGAGAACGTGTGGTACGGGGTCTCGATCAACAACACGGAGACCGATCGAATCGTGATCTCGGGTCTTGCGAACGAGAAGTTCGAAAGCGGGAACTATGCGGACTACTACGCCATCAACGGCGTCGCATCCGAGGACGTGATCATCGCTGCACGCGACCACGAGGCAGAGAACTCGCGGGGCATGCGCGTCTACATCGGCGACGGTGACCTGCGCACGAACCTCGAGCATGACTCGAGCGGGTGGATATTCACCCGAGCCGGCGATGCTTACACTGCGATCCGCATCCCAGAGCCGGAGCTCGATGAGTCGACGGACGAGAACGGGCAGATAGGGGCAATCCGGCTCGACGGCGGGGAGGACATCTGGGTACCGATCGTGATCCAGATGGGACAGGCATCGACGTTCGACGGATACGGAGACTTCAAGAACGAGGTCCGGGACCTCCCTTACGGGTACGCGAACGGAGCGGTCATGTTCACATCCCTGAGAGGTCATACGTACACAATGAGCCGGCAGGAGCACCGGGCGACCCTTCCTCGCATTGATCGGCGCGAGCCGAACACCGATCCGCCCTTTACCTACGACAGCCCGTTCCTTTCCATGGAATGGCAGTCGGTCACCGCGACGCTGACGGGGCCCGATCGGACGTCGGTAACGCTCGACTTCAGCACCTAACGACATCTTGGACCGCAAGTTCTACTTCGCACGGTACGCTCGCGACCCCGTCCGAGGACGGAGGCGCGATGCAATCCGCTGACTCGAGCCGGGTACCGATCGCGGTTTGCGTCACCGGCATGCACCGGTGCGGGACGTCGGTTGTCGCGGGAGCGCTCCGGTTTCTGGGCGTCTCGCTCGGCGACCCCGAACGGATGATGCGGCCCGGTCCGGACAACCCGGCCGGATACTTCGAAG
>JBOGFL010000173.1:0-2874 GCA_050743285.1 Acidimicrobiia bacterium | reverse complement strand
GGCTGCTCCTGATCGGCGCGGCCGGGTTCGGCGCCGCTTCGGTGCTGGCCGCGCTCTCCACCAGCGCCGCGATGCTCATCGCGGCCCGGGCCCTGCTCGGCCTGGCGGGAGCGACCCTGCTGCCCTCCACACTTGCCCTGATCCGCAACATGTTCGTCGACCTGAGGCAGCGCGCGACCGCGATCGGCGTGTGGGCTGCCGTCTTCTCGGCGGGCACCGCGCTCGGCCCCGTACTGGGTGGAGTGTTGTTAGACGACTTCTGGTGGGGCTCGGTCTTCCTGCTGGGCGTGCCGGTCATGGCGGCACTGCTCGCACTCGGGCCGGTGCTGCTGCCCGAGTTCCGGGATCCCGAACCGGGCCGCCTCGACGTCACGAGCGCCGTCCTCTCGCTCACGGGCGTGCTCGCGGTGATCTACGGCCTCAAGCAGATCGCCGAGAACGGCTGGGGATCGCAGCCCGCGCTGTCCATCGTTGCCGGTCTCGCGGTCGGCGTCGTGTTTCTGTTCCGCCAACAGACGCTCGCCGACCCGCTGATCGACCTGCGGCTGTTCCGGGTCCCCGCCTTCAGCGCGTCATTGGCCACGGAGACACTCGCCGTCTTCGCCTGGGTGGGAACCTATTTCTTCCTGGCGCAGTACCTGCAGCTCGTGTTGGAACTATCGCCGTTGGAGGCGGGCCTGTGGCTGCTGCCAGCGGCGGGCGGGAGCATCATCGGGTCGATGCTGGCTCCGGTGTTCGTGCGCCGGATTTCTCCCGCATTCGTGCTCGGAGCCAGCCTGGTCGTCGCGGCAGTCGGCTTCGCGCTGATCACCCAGCTCGACGGCGCGTCGGGCCTCGCCGTCCTCGTCACCGGGTCAGTTGTCTTCTCGGCCGGCGTTGCTCCGGCAGTCGTCTTGGGCACCGACCTGATCGTCGGGGCCGCACCACCCGAGCGGGCCGGAGCTGCGTCCGCCATCTCGGAGACCGGCACCGAGCTCGGCTTGGCGCTCGGCGTCGCGATCATCGGCAGCATCGGCACGGCCGTGTATCGCAGCGACGTGAGCGACGCCATGCCCGCCGGGATCCCGCAGCCGACGGCCGAGGCCGCGCGCGACACCCTCGGGGGCGCTGTCGCGGCAGCCGATCAGCTCCCAGGTCCGCTCGGCGCCGAGCTGCTCGCTGCGGCCCGGCAGGCGTTCACCGACGGGGTGCAGCTAGCCGCTGCCACCAGTGCCGCCGTTGCGGCGAGCATCGCGGTCCTGGCCATGCTCCTGCTGCGACGTGCGCACGCGAACTCCGATGAAGTGCTCGAAGAAGAGCCCGATGGGATTGCACGAGGAGGTAAAGGAATGAGCTTGAGCAGCGACAAGGTACGCACGTCGATCGCGGTCTCCGACATGGCCCGCGCCAGGGATTTCTACGAGAGAAAGCTGGGCCTCAAGGGAATCGAGGATCAGCACGACGGCAGCCAGACTTATGCGTGCGGAGGCGACACCTCGCTGCACGTCTACGCATCTCCAGCTCACGCCGGGACGGCCACTGCGACGCTCGCCACTTGGTCCGTGGCCAATCTCGAGCAGATAGTCGACGAACTTGCGTCCCGGGGCGTGACGTTCGAGCGGTACGACGAAGTCCCGCTGCTGACCGACGAGAAGGGAATCCACACCCTCGGCGACGGCAAAGTCGCCTGGTTCAAAGACCCCGACGGCAACACCTTCGCCATCGAGGGGTAGAGCGCCGCGATGTGTCCGCCCACTGACGTAGGCCGGGCCACATTGACCGAGACCACCGCAACCGAAGGAGACCGAGTGCTGCTGGAAGGCAAGAACGCGATCATCTACGGAGGCGGCGGCGCGATCGGCGGGGCAGTCGCCCGCGCTTTCGCCAACGAAGGAGCCTACGTCCACCTCGCAGGCCGCACGCTGGCCAAGCTCGAACACGTCGCCGGCGACATCCGCGCCGGCAGCGGCAGTGCCGAAACGGCCGAGCTCGACGCCCTCGACGAGGCAGCGGTCGACGAGCACGTCGACGGCGTGGCCGAACAGGCCGGCGGCATCGACATCACCCTCAACGCGGTCGGCATCGTTCACGATCAGGGAACACCGTTCACCGAGCTGTCGTTCGCCGACTTCGCGCATCCGATCGCGGCGTAGACGCGAACGAACTTCCTCACTGCCAAGGCTGCCGCCCGCCACATGGTGCGGCAAGGATCCGGGGTCATGCTCACGCTGTCGACGCCAGGTTCGCGGATGTCAGGGACGGGCTTCCTCGGCTACGGCGTGACCTGCGGAGCGATCGAGACGTTCTCGCGCATCCTCGCCGGCGAACTTGGCTCCAGCGGGATCCGCGTCGTCTGCCTACGTCCCGACGCCATTCCCGAAACACTAGCGACCTCCCACGCTCGCGAGGTCTTCGGCGGCGTTGCCCAGCGAGCTGGCATGACCGTCGAAGCGATGCTCGGTCAGGCTGCCCGCCAGAGGACCCTGCTTGGAAGATTCCCGACGCTCGCCGAGGTCGCCGGCTACGCGGTGTTCGTGGCGTCAGATCGGGCGGGCGCCACGACAGGGGCGATCGCGAATCTCACATGCGGCTCGCTCGTCGACTAATGCTTCGACCTCTTTCGTTTGCGCGGGTGCGGTTTCCTGAATTGGATGTCATGAGTAACGGCCAGCGCTCTACGCGCCTGGCGAACGACCGTTGGCAGTACCGGTCGGGCGACTACGACTTTCGAGCTGGTCACGGACGCGACCACTGGGCTTGTCCTAGTATGTCGCGCGTGTTGGGGCCCCGCGCCAAGCTCGCGGCGGCGGCGGTTGCCCTCGTGTTCGTCGCGGGCGCTTGCGGTAGCGACAGCGACAGCGACACCACACGTGCTGCGTCGAAGCAGGGCACCAT
>JBOGFL010000172.1:0-5604 GCA_050743285.1 Acidimicrobiia bacterium | reverse complement strand
GGTTGGTGCTCGCGATCCTCGTGATCGTCGGCTCGTCGAATGGCGTGAATCTCACCGACGGCATGGACGGGCTGGCGGCGGGGTCGGCGACGCTCGTCTTCGCGGCCTTCACGCTCATCACGTTCTGGCAGTTCCGGCACCCCGACGTGTACGGCGTGCTCGAAGCCGGCTCGCTCGACCTGGCGATCGTGTCGGCCGCACTCATGGGCGCGTGCGCCGGCTTCCTCTGGTGGAACGCGGCGCCGGCCCAGATCTTCATGGGGGACACCGGATCCCTCGCGCTCGGCGCGGCCATGGCCGGCCTCGCGCTCCTCAGCCAGACGTTGCTCCTCCTTCCGATCCTCGGCGGGATCTACGTGCTCGAGACGTGCTCGGTGATGGCGCAAGTGATCTCGTTCCGGTACTTTCACCGCCGCGTCTTGCGCATGGCACCGCTGCACCACCACTTCGAGGTGGGCGGCTGGCCGGAGTTCACGGTGATCGTGCGCTTCTGGCTCCTTGCGGGCCTCCTCGTCGCGTTCGGTCTCGGGGTCTTCTACGCAGACTTCATCCGTATCCCGGGAGTGATCGACTGACGATGTCCGCCTCACGGGTGCTTGTCGTCGGGCTCGCCGCCACCGGAGAAGCGGTGGCGCGCCACTTCGCGCCTGACGCGACCGTCACCGTCATCGACGACAATCTCGACGCCGAGGTGCTCGCGAGGCGCGCCGCCGAGGTCGGTGCGGTGCTCCCACCCAAGGACGCCACGCCCGTCGAGCTGATGGCCGTCCAAGATCTCGTGGTTCCCAGCCCCGGGGTGCCGCCAGCGCATCCGGTCCTCGTCGCCGCGACGAACGCCCGGGTGCCGATCCGCTCCGAAATCGACCTGGCCGCCGAGCGACTCCCGGCCCCGCTGGTCGCGGTGACCGGCACCAACGGGAAGACGACCGTCACGACCCTCATCGCCGCGATGCTCGAGCGGGCCGGCCGGAAGACGGTGGCTGCGGGCAACATCGGGCGCCCGCTTCTCGACGTCGCCGACGCCGGCGCCGACCTCGACGTCGTTGTCGCCGAGGTCTCGTCGTTCCAACTCGAGTTCACCACCCGCTTCCGTCCCCGGATCGCGGTGCTCCTCGATGTCGCGCCCGACCACCTCGACTGGCACGGGTCCTTCACCGCCTACGCCGCCGCCAAGGCACGTGTCTTCGCCGAGCAGCAGTCCGACGACGTGCTCGTTGCCAATCACGACGATCCCATCGTCGTCGAGCTGGTCGCGGCCGCGAGCAGCTCGCGGCACTGGTATTCCACAGACCCCGGGACGAAAGCGGGGTACCGGATCGAAGGTGACAAGCTCGTTGATGGTGCCGGCGTCGCACTCGTGAAGATCGCAGACCTCGCGCCGCGAGCGCCGCATGACGTTGCGAACGCCCTGGCCGCGGCGGCGGCCGCGCAGGCTGCGGGCGCGTCGAACGAAGCGATCGGCGCGGTCCTCGTCGACCGGCCCCGTGCACCGCACCGTCTCACACCGGTCGCCACGGTGCGAAGAGTGACGTACATAGATGACTCCAAGGCAACCAACCCGCACGCCACGGTGAGCGCGGTCCTCGGTTTCGACCGGGTGGTTCTCGTGGCCGGAGGTCGGAACAAGGGCCTCGACCTCAGACCCTTGCGAGACGTCGTGTCGCGAATGACCGCGGTCATCGCGATCGGCGACGCCGCCGCCGAGGTCGAGAAGACGTTCCGAGGCACCGTACCTGTGGAGCGCGCCACTTCCATGCGCGACGCGGTCCGGGCCGCGGCCCGCCGCGCCCGTCCCGGCGACGTCGTGCTGCTGTCTCCCGCGTGCGCGTCATTCGACTGGTACGCCGACTACGCGGCCCGCGGAGACGACTTCGCCCGTGAAGTCGCGGCTCTCGCGAGCGAGCAGGCGGGTGTCGCTTGAGCACCGCCGCGGCACGGCTTCCTGCGCACCCGGCCCGGACGCGTCCGGTCGTCGTCTCGCGACCCCCGGGCTACGCCGTTCTCATCGGGGTCGTCGCGGTGTTGAACCTGATCGGCCTGGTCATGGTGTTGTCGGCATCTTCGGTTGCGTCGCTCACGAGCTACGGCTCGCCCTGGCACTTCTTCGTCCGCCACCTCGTGTGGACGGGCCTCGGCGTGATCGCGTTCATCGTGGCGCTGCGCCTCGACTACCGCTTCTGGCGACGGGCGGTCGTGCCGCTGCTCGTGATCTCGATCGCGCTGCTCGTGCTGGTGCTGGTTCCGGGGATCGGCATCAACGTCGCCGGCGCCCGCCGCTGGCTCGGGAGCCCGGGGTGGCGGTTCCAACCGACCGAGATCGCGAAGCTCGCGGTGCTCGTGTTCACCGCCGATCTGGTTGCCCGCCGCTCCGGACAGGTGTCGAACTGGCGACGGGTCCTCCGCCCGGCGCTGTTCGTGCTCGGCGTGTTCGCGCTGCTCGTCGTCGCACAACCGGACCTCGACTCCACTGTCGTGCTCGCGTTGATCGTGGGCGTTGTCCTCCTCGTTGGCGGTATTCCGCTGCGGTACCTGGCCGGGGTGGGGGCGGCCGGCGCGGTGACCGTCGCCACGCTCGCGCTGGCCGCTCCCTACCGCCGCGTACGCGTGTTCACGTTCCTCGACCCGTGGGGCGACGCCTCGAACACCGGGTACCAGATCTCCCAGTCGCTCATTGCGCTCGGCAGCGGCGGGTGGACGGGTGTCGGCCTCGGCGCGGGCCGGGCCAAATGGTTGTTCCTCCCCAACGCCCACACCGACTTCATCTTTGCGATCATCGGCGAGGAGCTGGGGTTGTTCGGATGCCTCGTCGTCGTGCTGCTCTTCGTGACCTTCGCGGTCATGGGTGCACGGACTGCGCTTCGGGCACCCGACCGCTTCGGCACGCTGCTCGCCGCTGGGCTCACGGCTTGGGTCGTCGGCCAGGCGGCCATGAACATCGCCGCCGTCGTCGGGCTGCTCCCGGTCTCGGGCATTCCTCTCCCGTTCGTCTCATTCGGCGGGACCGCACTCGTGCTGTCGATGACGGCTGCCGGGATCCTGGCGAACGTCGCGCGCCAGGCCCGGGCGTGACGTTCGCGCTCATCACCGGGGGCGGCACCGGCGGACACGTCTACCCGGCGCTCGCACTGGCCGAAGAGCTCGTGGCGCGCGGGCACGAGCCCGAGACCGTGCACTTCGTCGGCGCCCAGCGCGGGCTCGAGGCGAGCGTCGTCCCCGCGACGGGCTTCCAGATCGACCTGCTTCCCGGACGTGGGCTCGAGCGCCGGTTCTCGAGCGGCGCGATCCGCGCCCTCTGGGAGGCCGCGGTGGCGTTCGTGCGCGCCCGCCGCATCGTCGCCACTCGCAAGCCACGCGTCGTCGTCGGCGTCGGAGGCTACGCATCTTTGCCGTGCCTGCTGGCGGCGCGTCTCCGGGTGCGGAGGATCCCGGCCGTGGTGCACGAACAGAACGCGGCACCGGGGCTCGCCAACCGGATCGCGGTGCGTCTCGGTGCCCGGGCCGCGGTCTCGCTGCCCGGCACACCGCTCGCCGGCGCCGTGCTGACCGGCAATCCGATCCGTGCCGAGGTCGCCCGAGTGCGCCGGGATCCTCACGAGCCGCTCCTTTCTGTTTTCGGCGGCAGCCTCGGTGCCCGCTCGCTCAATCGGGCCGCCGTCGGGCTGTACGACCGCTGGCGGCGGCGCACCGACGTTTCGGTCCACCACGTGACCGGCTCCCGCGACCACGACGACTGCCGGCAGCGCCTCGACGCCCTGCGCCGTCCTGACGATCAGCTTCGGTACACGCTGGTGCGCTACGAAGACGACATGCCCGGCCTCTACACCCGCACCACGCTCGCGGCCTGTCGCGCCGGCGCAGTGACGGTCGCCGAGCTCGCCGCCGCCGGAGTGCCCGCGATCCTCGTTCCCCTGCCCGGCGCGCCTGCCGATCACCAGACCCGGAACGCGAAGGCGATGGCGGAACGGGGCGCGGCCGTGGTCGTGCCCGACTCCGAGCTCGATGCCGCGCGCCTCGACGCGCTCTCGGGCGAACTCCTCACCGAAGGGACCCGGCTCGACGCGATGAGCGAGGCGGCCTGGGCGCTGGCCCGCCCCGACGCCGCAGCCCGCCTCGCCGACCTCGTCGAGGACGTGAGCAGCCGTGCCCAGCGCTGAGCTCGGGCTCGGCGAGCCCCGCCGTATGCACATCGTCGGCATCGGCGGCGCCGGGATGAGCGCGATCGCCACCGTCCTCGCCGGCATGGGCCATCGGGTGAGCGGGTCCGACCTGAAGGACTCGGCCGCGCTGGCCCGTCTCCGCCTCCTCGGGGTGCAGACCGAAGTCGGCCATGATCCCGGAAATGTCACCCCCGACCTCGACGCAGTTGTCGTCTCGAGCGCGATCCGGGACGACAACCTCGAGGTTCAGGCCGCGCGCAACCACGGCGTGCCCGTCCTGCGCCGGGCCGACCTGCTCCGCGCGATCGTGGAGACGCGGCGAACGATCGCGGTCGCCGGTAGCCACGGCAAGACGACGACTTCGTCAATGCTCGCGCTCGTGCTCCGCGCCGCTGGATGGCGACCGAGCTTCGTCATCGGCGGCGATCTGAACGAAGTGGGCACCAACGCGGTCCACGACGGGGGCGAATGGCTCGTCGTCGAGGCTGACGAGAGCGACGGAACGTTCCTCGAGCTCGAGCCCGAAGTAGCGGTCGTGACGAGCGTGGAACCCGACCATCTCGACCACTACGGCGACTTCGACGCGCTCATCGACGCGTTCACACGCTTCCTCGCCGGAGTGCCGGGTCGGCGCGTGGTCTGCGCCGACGACAGCACCGCGTCCGCTATCGCTCGCGAGACAGGCGCGGTCACCTACGGCTTCGCCGACGAAGCCGACTACGGCGTCGACGCCTACAACGGGACGCGCACCGGCAGCCGGTTCACGCTCGTGGCCCGCGGCGAAATGCTCGGAACCATCGAGTTGCCGGTGCCCGGGCGGCACAACGCACGCAATGCGGTCGCGGCGGCCGCCACCGCGCTGGAACTCGGCGCGCCCTTCGACGCAGTGATGCACGCGTTGGGCGGGTTCGGCGGCGTCGCCCGCCGCTTCCAGTTTCGCGGCGAGGTCAACGGCGTGACGATCGTCGACGACTACGCCCACCTGCCAACCGAGGTTGCCGCCGCGATCAACACCGCGCGCGAAGGAGGCTGGCCGCGCGTGATCGCGGTGTTCCAGCCCCACCGCTACACGCGGACCGCGAGCTTGTGGCGCGACTTCGCCGACGCGTTCGCCGACGCCGATGCCCTCGTGCTCACCGACGTGTACTCGGCCGGCGAGGTGCCCCAACCCGGGATCTCAGGCCGCCTCGTCCTCCGGGCGGTGCTCGACGCCCACCCGCAGCTGCCCGTCACCTACCTGCCCCGGCGGGCCGACCTCGTCGGCCAGGTGCTGCGGCTGGCCCGGCCCGGGGACGTGGTGCTGACCCTCGGCGCCGGCGACCTCACCACGCTGCCCGACGAGTGGATCGGCGCCGGGTGAATGCGGTGCTGACCGCCCTGGCCGACGATCTCGAGACCCGGGTCCCGGGCCGGGTCCGGCGGGACGAGCCGTTCGCCGGGCTCACGA
>JBOGFL010000171.1:0-5784 GCA_050743285.1 Acidimicrobiia bacterium | reverse complement strand
GCTCCGAGGAGCTCGGCCGCCCGGGCCAGGGGCAGGAACTGCACGTTGACGAAGCCGGGGGCGCGGCGGGCCAGGGAGTGACGCAACGAGAGCCCGGCGGTCGTCGACGGCACGATCACCGTGACCGGCGTCAGTGGGTCGGCTCCACGCGCGGCGTCGATCGCCTCCCACAGCTCCTGGCGCGCGGCCGGCCCGTGGGGGACCAGCCGGAGTCGGCTCGCGTTCGGCATTGTCGAGGACGGTACCGCCGGGGTGTGACACCCACGCCCGACACCGATTCGGGCGATCTCCGGCCTATCCTGGCTTGGTCCCATGGCAGCCGCGAACGGCGTTCCGCGCTTCCTCATCATCGTCGCCATCGGGGGTATCGCCCTCGGAGCGTGCCTGGCTGCCCTCATTCCCGGCATCCGCACGATCGCGACCGCGCACCACTACACGAGTGACGTCGACACCAGCCTCGATCAGCTTCCCGAGCCTTCCTACATCTACCAAGCCGACGGCCAAATACTCTCGCGGATCGGCGTCCAGGACCGGCAGCCGATCGCGTCCCTCGACGAGGTTCCCGACCACGTCATCGACGCCGTCATCGCCATCGAGGACCAGACGTTCTGGACCAACGACGGCTTCGACCCCAACGCGGTGTTCCGTGCGTTCTGGGCCAACCTCACCGCCGGCAAGATCGAGCAGGGCGGCTCGACGATCACCCAGCAGCTCGCCAAGAACCGCATCCTCACCGACACGCGCGATCTGCGCCGAAAGATACGCGAGCTCATCGTGGCGCGCCGGCTCAACGACGAATACTCGAAGGAACAGATTCTCGTCGAGTACCTGAACACGGTGTACTTCGGGCAAGGGGCCTACGGCATCAAATCGGCGGCGGGCAAGTTCTTCCTGCACGACGTCACCAACCCGCTCTCCGGAAGCAAGACGTTGACCGAGCTCACGATCGGCGACGCCGCGCTGCTCGCCGGAGTCATCCAGAACCCGACGCAGTACAACCCGTGGGACTATCCGGAGGCGGCCGCCGGACGTCGCGAGGTCGTGCTCGACGCCATGGTGGATCAGGACATGATCACCAAGGACGAGGCCACGCTCGCCGCCGCCGAGCCGCTTCCGAATCCGTTCTTCAAACCAATCACCGACCTTCGGCCGCGCGACTACTACTCGCAGGAGGTGCTCGACCGGCTCCTCGCCGATCCCCGACTGGGGGAGACCGAGCAGGCGAGGCGGTCGAGGGTTTTGCGTGGCGGTCTGCACGTTTTCACGCCGTGGGATCCCCGACTGCAGTCCGCCGCCCAGGGCGCAGTTGACTCACTGCAGCCGAGTTTGCCGTTCCGCTCGTCCATCCTGGCCATGGACCCGCGTACCGGCGAGGTGAAGGCATTCGTCGGGGGAGAAGACTTCTTCACTTCCCAGTACAACATCGCGACGCTGCCCCCGGGCCGTCAGCCGGGGTCGTCGTGGAAGATGATCACGCTCACCGAAGCCATCGAGCAGGGCTACTCGTCGAACGACACGATCAGCGGCGCGTCGCCGTGCCAGGTGGGCGACTACCTCACGCGCAACGCCGGCGACACCATCGGCGGCTCCACACTGCGCGCCGTCACCGTTGGCTCGGTGAACTGCGCGTTCGTGCGACTGTTGTCGGCGCTCGGCATGGAAGAGACCATCGACATGGCCTACCGGCTCGGCATCACCCAGGAGATCGACTCCAGCAACGTCGGTCTCTCGATGACGCTCGGTACGAAGGAAGCTACGCCGCTCGAGATGGCGACGGTGGCGTCGACCCTCGCCAACGACGGGATCCGCCACGATCCCGTCTTCTACACGAAGGTCGTCGGCCCCGACGGCGAGGTGCTCATCGACGAAACCACGAATCCGGGCGAACGTGCGGTCGACTCGGCCGTTGCCAGTTGCGTGGTCGACATCACACGAGGAGTGTTCAACGGAACCGCGAGTGGGAGCGAACCGGCCGCTCCCCACGAGAATGCGTTCGGCAAGACGGGCACGACCGACGGCCGCACCGACGCATGGTTCGTTGGCGCGACGCCGCAGCTGGCGGCGGCGGTATGGAGCGGCAACCCGATCTTCAACGAGGCGGGTGTGGGTTTCGGTGGCGACGTGTCAGCGCCGATCTGGCAGGCGTTCATGAACGAGGCCCTCGCCGGCCTGCCCGGGGAAGACTTCGTACCGCCCGGCCCGAACTGCTTCGCGCCGGGCCAGCCGATCCGTGAATTCGCGGGCCGTGGCGACGACGCGTTCCCGGCGCCGGCCCCCGCACCGACGCCCAGGCCGACACCGACCGCGTCGACGCTGCCGCCGGTCACGGCCCCGCCGACGGTTCCGCCGACCACACCGACGACCACCAACCCTCCGACGACGACCACGACGACCCCGCCTCCCGGGCCGTGACGCTGGAGCTCCTCCTCGAGCTCCAGGAACACGACATCGCGATCGACCGCCTGCGCCATCGTCACCAGACGATTCCCGCGCGCGCCGCGCTCGCCGCCGCCGAGACTGCGTCGACGCGGATCGAGCAGCGCCTGGCCGACGTGCGGGGCACGCGCGACGAGGTAGCTCGCGACGAGCAGCGCCTCGACGACGAGGCGGGCGGGCTGGAGGCGAAGGCGGTCGAGTCCGAGAAGAAGCTGTACTCGGGTGAGATCGCGTCGCCCCGGGAGCTCCAGGCGCTCCAGTCCGACATCGAGCAGCTCCGCCGCCACCGTCGCACTCTCGAGGACCGGGAGCTCGAGGTGATGGAACGGCGCGAGAAGCTCGACCGCGAGGTTGCCGAGCTCGACAAGGAACTGGGCGCGGCGCAGGCCGACGTGGAACTGCATGGCGTAGAGCTCGCGCGCGCCGAGGCCGAGATCGGCGGTGAGCTGGCCACCGAGACCGCCGCCCGGGAGGAGATCGCGGGCCGCCTCGACGGTGATCTGGTTACGCTCTACGAGCGGTGCCGAACGGCGGCCCCGGGCGGCGTGGGCGCGGCCCGCCTCGTCGGCCTCACGTGCCAGGGCTGCCATCTGACGATCCCGAGCACCGAAGCCGAGCGAATCCGCAAGGCCCCCGACGACACCGTGGCCCACTGCGACAACTGCGGGTGCATCCTGGTACCTGTATGAGGGATCGCCTCGTCGTCTACGCCGACGGGGGCGCCCGCGGAAACCCGGGACCGGCCGCCGTCGGCGCGGTGGTTCTCGACCCCGCGGCGGATCCTCCGGAACGCCTGGCGACGATCAGCGAGCGCATTGGCGTGGCGACGAACAACGTCGCCGAATGGAAGGCGATCATCGCCGCGCTGGAGGTGGCGCGGGCATTCGGGGCCCGGGCCGTCGAGATCCGGGCTGACTCGCAGCTGGTGGTACGACAACTCGAAGGCCGCTACCGGGTCAAGCAAGCGCACCTCAAGCCACTGTTCGAACGGGCCCGGGAGCTGCTGGCCGACTACGAGGACGTGAGCCTCGTGCACGTACCCCGCGACGACAACATCGTGGCCGACGCGCTCGTCAACGCCGCCCTCGACGCCTGAGGCGCTCGTGTTCCTCTGGTACGTCGGGATCTCGATCCTCATCGTCTGGTACGTGTTCCAGAGCGCCGGACTCGACTACCGCTTCGTCGCGTTCGGTTCCTTGCTTCCACTGCTGGTCGACATCCCGTTCGACCACCAGGCGTACGGGCACACGCTCATCGCCAGCGTGGCGTTGCTCGCCGCCGTCATGATCCTGACCGTCGGTCGACCGCGGCTCACCCGGCGGCGTTGGCTGTGCCTGCCGATCGGGAGTTTCTGCGCCCTGGCGCTCTCGGGGGCGTTCACGAACGCCGACGTGTTCTGGTGGCCGTTCAAGACCGATGCGTTCGGTGACGTCCCACTGCTTCCCGTGTGGTGGGTGGTCGTCTTGGAGGAGATTGCGGGCCTCGTCGCGTGCTGGTGGATCGTCGGCCGCTTCGGCCTCTACGAGCTGCAACCGCGCCGGGAGTTCATCCGCACCGGTCGCCTCACGTGATCGCCTTCTGCCGGCACGGGCAGACGGCGCCGAACCGTGACGGCCTGCTGCTCGGCCGGGCCGACCCTCCGCTCACCGGGGCCGGGGCGCGGCAGGCGGAGCAGTTGAGCGCGCGACTGGCGTCCGAGCCGATCGTCGCGGTGCTGACGAGCCCGCTTCAGCGGGCGCGGGACACCGCCGCCGCCATCGCGTCCGCAACCGGATGTGCGGTCGAGGTCGACGAGCGGCTGGTGGAGATTCACTACGGCGAGTGGGACGGGCTGTCGTTCGCAGAGCTCCCGCCCGACCTCGTCGCGATGTGGCGGCGCGACCCCGCGTTCGCGCCACCGGGGGGCGAGAGCCTGCTCGACGTCGAGGCGCGCATGGGTGCCACCACCGGCGAGCTGCTCGGTCGGGCGGGCAACGGCGTCGTGGTCGCAGTCAGCCACGTCTCACCGATCAAGGCCGCGGTCAGCTGGGCGCTCGGCACCGGTCCGGAACTCGCGTGGCGGATGCGCCTCGACGTCGCCTCGATCACGCGTATCGCCCCCGGCCCCACCCTGCTCAGTTTCAACGAGCGGGCGTAACTCAGGTGCTGCGGACGGGGATCGTGTTGCCCGTCGGCGGGCGGATCTCGGCGCCGTTGGCGTCGACGACGATGCGGCCTTCACCCGGGCCGTCGGCCACGGGCATGCCGAGCGCTTCGAGCAGTGCGACGTCGGCCTCGGCCGAGCGGCCCGTCGTGGTGAGGTAGTTGCCGACGATGAGCGCGTTGGCGCCGGCGAGGAGGCCGAGCGCCTGGAGCTCGCCGAGCACCCGCTCGCGCCCGCCGGCCAGGCGCAGGATCGTGCCCGGCATCACGAGGCGGAACAGCGCGATCGCCTGGAGCGCCTCTCGGGCCGTGAGGAGAGGCTGATCGCCCAACGGCGTGCCGGGCCGGGGGTCGAGCAGGTTGACGGGCACCTCGCAGGGTCGGAGCGCAGCCAGCTCGAAGGCGAAATCGACGCGCTGGTCGAGCGTCTCGCCCATCCCGAGGATCCCGCCGCAACAGAGCTCCATGCCGACCTCCCCGGCGAGGCGGGCGGTCGCGACCCGGTCGTCGTAGGTGTGCGTCGAACAGATCGACGGGAACACGGCTCGACATGCTTCGAGGTTGTGGTTGTAGCGGTGCACCCCGGCCGCGGCGAGCCGCTCGGCCTGCTCCCGGGTCAGGAGCCCGAGCGAACACGCGACTTCGAGGCCGGTTTCGGCGTGCACGGCTTCGACCGCGTCCAACACCTTGCGCAAGAGTCGCTCTTCGGGCCCGCGCACCGCGACGACGATGCACAGCTGCGTGGCGCCCGCGTCGCGGGTCGCGTGGGCGGCCGCCACCACCTCGTCGACGTCGAGGAACGGGTACACGTCGACGCCGGTGTCGAAGCGGGCCGACTGCGAACAGAACGCGCAGTCTTCGGGGCAGGCACCCGACTTGGCGTTGACGAGGCTCTCGAGCTCGACCGCGGGCCCCCCGAACGCGAGACGGACCCGGTGCGCGAGCGCGACGAGATCCGTGAGGCGCTCGTCGAGGGGGAGCGCGGCGACCGCGCCCGCTTCCTCCCGCGTGAGCGGGCGCCGCTCGCGGAGCAACGCGTCTTCGGCAACTGCAAGCGGCACGGCGTCCGAGCCTACTGTGGTCCCGTTCTGCAGCCCCGACCGCGTGCGAACGGGAGCCTGATGTCCCAGGTCAACATGCTCGAGACCACCTGCGAGGTCCACGTCATCGATCCGGCGCGGCCCGACGACACCGACGGGGCGACGT
>JBOGFL010000170.1:0-3259 GCA_050743285.1 Acidimicrobiia bacterium | reverse complement strand
GGGGGAGGATCTGCTCCTCGTATTCGGGGTCGACGCCGCCGGTGAACTCGCGCTGCCACCAGCCGGCGTGGGTCTCCCACGGATCATGTCCCACTTCAGGCACCTCAAGTGGTACTTTAGGGGTCGTGAGTGACACACACATCGTGCAGGTGGGTGCCAAGGGCCGGGTCGTGCTGCCCGCTCCCCTTCGTCGCCAGCTCCGAATCGAGGAGGGCAGCGAGCTGGTCGCGCTGATCGAGGGCGAGGCGGTCGTCCTCCTCCCCCGCGATGCGGTCGGCCGCCGGCTCCAGGCAATGTTCGCCGACGTGCCCGGCAGCTTGGCCGACGGCCTGGCGGCTGATCGGCGGGCCGAGGTCGAGGCCGAGTCGCGTCCGTGAGCGTCCTCGACGCCACCGTGCTCCTCGCCTGGCTTCAGGGGGAGCAGGGCGCCGACCGGGTCGAACCCCTCCTGAGCGACGCGGTCGTCTCCGCCGCCAACTGGTCGGAGGTCCTCCAGCACATCCGCCAGACCGGCCGCGACGCCGACGCCGTCGGCACGCTCTTACGGGCGCGCGGCGTGACCGTCGAACCGGTCACCGAACAGGACGCGGTGGTGGCGGCCCGTTACTGGTCACCCGACGGCACGCCGCTCTCGCTCCCCGACCGCCTGTGCCTCGCCCTCGCCACCCGCCTCGGGGTCGAGGCCGTGACCGTCGAACGTCGGTGGGCAGCGACGCCCGTCGCGGTGCGCGTTATCCGCTGACGCCGAGAAGCGGACCCAGGAACTGGCCGGTGTAGCTGCCCGCGGTCTTGGCGATGTGCTCGGGCGGACCCTCGGCGACGACCTTGCCGCCACGGTCGCCGCCCTCCGGACCGAGATCAATCACCCAGTCGGCCGACTTCACGACGTCAAGGTTGTGTTCGATCACGAGGACCGTGTTGCCGGTCTCGACAAGGCGCGACAGCACGCCGAGCAGGCGGCGCACGTCCTCGAAGTGCAGGCCGGTGGTGGGCTCGTCGAGGATGTAGATCGTCTTCCCCGTGGCGCGCTTTCCGAGCTCAGACGCCAGCTTGACGCGTTGTGCTTCCCCGCCCGAGAGCGTTGGCGCCGGCTGACCCAACCGCACGTATCCGAGGCCCACGTCGAACAGCGTCTCCATATGACGGGCGATCGTCGGCTGGGCGGAGAAGAACGCGAGGGCCTCCTCGATCGAGAGGTCGAGCACTTCGGCGATGTTCTTGCCCTTCCACGTGATATCGAGCGTGTCCCGGTTGTAGCGGGCACCCTTGCACACCTCACACGGGACGTAGACGTCGGGCAGGAAGTGCATCTCGATCTTGATGGTCCCGTCACCCGCGCACGCCTCGCAGCGGCCACCTTTCACGTTGAACGAGAAGCGGCCGGGCTGGTAGCCGCGGACTTTGGCCTCCTGGGTCGCGGCAAAGAGCGAGCGGATCTTGTCGAAGACGCCGGTGTAGGTCGCGGGGTTGGATCGGGGCGTGCGGCCGATCGGCGACTGGTCGATGTTGATGACCTTGTCGAGGTTCTCGGCGCCTTCGACCGTCTTGTGGCGACCGGGAACTGTCCGCGACTTGTACACCTGCCGCATCAGCGCGTAGTAGAGGATGTCGTTGACGAGCGTCGACTTCCCGCTCCCGCTCACACCGGTGATCGCGATGAAGCAGCCCAACGGGAAGCCGACGTCGATACCGGCAAGGTTGTGTTCCCGCGCGTCGCGCACGACGAGCCAGTTGTCGTTCGGGGACCGGCGCACCTCGGGGACCGGGATCGACCGCTTCCCCGTCAGGTATTGGCCGGTGATCGAGTGCTTGTCGCGGAGAAGTGTGTCGAGGTCACCCGCCACGACGACGCTGCCTCCGTGCTCGCCGGCACCGGGCCCGATGTCGACCACGTGGTCGGCCGACCGGATCGTCTCCTCGTCGTGTTCGACGACGATGACGGTGTTGCCCAGGTCACGTAACCGGGTCAGCGTGTCGATGAGCCGCTTGTTGTCGCGCTGATGGAGCCCGATCGACGGCTCGTCGAGTACGTAGAGCACACCGACCAGGCCGCTGCCGATCTGGCTGGCGAGCCGGATCCGCTGCGCCTCGCCCCCGGCCAGCGTTGCCGAAGCCCGGTTGAGGCTCAGATAGTCGAGACCGACGTCGAGGAGGAACCGCAGCCGCTCGTTGACCTCTTTCAACACCGCCGCCGCGATCATCAGGTCGCGCTCAGAGAGCTCGAGCGCGCCGAGGAACGCGGCGGCCCGCGCGATCGAGATGTCCCCAACTTCGAAGATGCTCTTTTCGTTGATGGTGACCGCCAGAGACGCCGGGCGGAGACGCGCGCCCTCGCAGGCCGGGCACGGCACCTCGCGCATGTAGCCCTCGATGAGCTCACGGGCGCGGTCGCTCTCGGCATCGGAGTGACGCCGCTCGAGCCACGGAATCACACCTTCGAACTGGGTCGTGTACGAGCGGCGGCGCCCGTACCGGTTGCGGTACGAAACGTGTACCGACCGGCTGCCGGTTCCGTGGAGCACCGCCTTGCGATCGCCCTTGCGCAAGCGGCGCCACGGAGTGTCGACCGAGAAGCCGTACTCGTCGGCGACCGCCTGAAGCACGCGGTCGAAATACTGGCTGCGGAAGCCGGACCACGGCGCGATCGCACCCTCAGAGATGCTCAGGTCGTCGTCGGGCACCGCGAGCTCGGGATCGACCTCGAAGCGCGTCCCCAGGCCGTCGCAGCGCTCGCACGCGCCGTAGGGCGAGTTGAACGAGAAGTTTCGCGGCGCGAGCTCCTCGAACGACAGTCCACAGCTGGCGCAGGCGAGGTGCTCGGAGAACGTCAGCAGTTCGGGCTCGGCGTCGTCGCCGTCACGGGGGACGATCTCGACTTCGGCCACGCCCTCGGCCAGGCGCAGCGCAGTCTCCAACGAGTCGGTGAGGCGACGCTCGATGCCGGATCGGCGTACGAGCCGGTCGACGATCACTTCGATCGTGTGCTGCTCGTAGCGGGCCAGGCGTTCACGGGTGCCCGGCCGCCCGCCCGAACCCTGAAGGCTGGCGAGCTCGTGCACCTCACCGTCGATGCGAGCGCGGGTGAAGCCCTGTGAGGCGAGCTCGGCGAGCAGCCCGTGGTATTCGCCCTTTCGCCCGCGTACGACGGGGGCCAACACCATGAACCGAGTCCCCTCGGGCAGTCGGAGCACGCGGTCGACAATCTGCTGCGGCGTCTGCCGGGTGATGACCTTCCCGCAGTTCGGGCAGTGCGGTACAC
>JBOGFL010000169.1:0-1889 GCA_050743285.1 Acidimicrobiia bacterium | reverse complement strand
CGCTCGCGTTGCTCGTCGGGGTCGCCGGCGGCGTTGTAGTGACGGCAGCTGCCGGCGCGCGGCGCGCCCAGTCGGCGTTCGACCGCTTTGTGGCCGAGAGCCGGCCAGGACACGTCGACGATGCACGTGGAGGGCAACCCGGTGCTCGCCACCGGCCTCGAGCCGTTGGACGGAACCATCGAGCCGGCGGTGCTGGACGGCGTTGCGCCCCGGGGACCCGATCAGGCCGTGCTCGGCACTGACACGCTCGACCGCCTCGGGCGGAACGTCGGTGACGACGTCGAGATAACCGGACCGGCCGGGACGCGCACATTCGAGGTCGTGGGTCGGGGTGTGTTCTCGACCACGCCCGTCGCCGACGGTGTCTACATGACGGCCGAGGGCTACGAGCTCCTCGATGGACAGGCCGGGCCCGACGAACAGTCAGCCCTGCTGGTGCGTTGGGCACCGGGCGTCGACGGCGCGGCGGCCGCAACCGCGCTCCAGGCCGACACAAGCCGGGCGCTCCCTGACGGCGTGGAGGTAGTCACCGCGCCCGCGCCGCCGGCCGAGGTCGACAAGCTCAACCAGGTTGAGGCGTTGCCGCGCGTCCTAGCCGGCTTCCTCGCGGTCCTGGCTGTCTTCGCTGTCGTCTACGCCCTTGCCACCGCGGTGCGGCGTCGCCGCCATGACTTCGCCATTCTCAAGACGCTGGGGTTCGTGCGCCGCCAGGCGTCGGCCACGGTGGCGTGGCAGGCGAGCACGACCACGGTCATCGGCCTGCTCGTCGGCGTCCCCGCCGGTGTCGTGATCGGCCGGGCGGCCTGGGCACTGGTCGCCAACGGGATCGGCGTCGCCACCGACGCCCGGGTGCCCGTTTTGGCGCTCTTCGTTGTGGTCGTCGGCGCGCTGCTCGTCGCGAGTCTCGTCGCCGGGTTGCCGGCGCGTGCCGCGTCGCGCATCCGTCCCGCCGTCACACTTCGGAGCGAGTGATGCGCGCGGTGTGGCTGTTGGTTCGAGCGGATCTTCGTCGCCGGTGGCCGGCCGTGCTCGCGCTCGCGTTGCTCGTCGGGGTCGCCGGCGGCGTTGTAGTGACGGCAGCTGCCGGCGCGCGGCGCGCCCAGTCGGCGTTCGACCGCTTTGTGGCCGAGAGCCGGCCAGGACACGTCGACGTCGAGGTCAGCCCGCGGGCGTCAAGCGCTCTCGTCGATCGGATCGACGCGCTGCCGCAGGTCGAGGCGCTCGGCTACTTCGAGCCGGTGCCGGCGGCGGAGTTCTCGGGCTTGGGTGGCTTTGCGCCGGTCGCCGTGAGCATCACCGACGACTTCCTGCGCGAGCTCGAGCGGTCCCGCATGCTTGCCGGGCGCCTCCCCGACCCCGATTCACCGAACGAGGTGATGCTGGGCGAGTCGACCGCAGCCGCGCTCGACGTCGGCGTGGGCGACACGCTCACGCTGCAGACCTTTACGCCCGCGCAGGCAGCGGATTTCGATGAATCCGAACCGGCCGGCCCACGCCTGCCGCTCCGCGTCGTCGGTGTCGGTCGAGGGCCCGGCGATCTCAACGCGAGCGAGATCGAGCCCACGCCGGTCATTCTCACCCCGGCGTTCCAGCGCCACTACGAGGGCGACTACGGGCGCCTTCCCGTCACGATCCTGCGCGTCCGCTTGGCGAGCGGGCCCGACGACCTGTCAGCGTTCATCGAAGGCGTCGAGCGCCTGCTCCCGTCCGGCACCGATGCCGACTTCGCACCTTTGACGTACCAGTCGACACGCGTGCAGGACTCACTCGATGTGATTGCGGTCGGGTTGGGGCTGTTCGCGATCGTTGCCGGCCTCGCCGGCCTCGTGGCCGTCGGTCTGGGTGTCGTGCGGCAGGTGTTCCTCGCGGCGTCCGACCAACCGGTCATG
>JBOGFL010000168.1:0-3478 GCA_050743285.1 Acidimicrobiia bacterium | reverse complement strand
CAGGAGTTCAGTGGTCTCGATGCCCTCCCTTCTGCCGGTCGCCTCGAGATTCCGGCGCTCCTTCTCGCCGGACGGCGGGACGCCGCCTTCGCTCGCGACGCCCGTCGCCTGTACCGAGCGACGAAGTCTCGCAACGCAGGCGGTCGCGCTCGCCGCGCTCTAGCAACTGCCCGCCGACACAAAGAGCGCGCTTCTCTTTCGCTCGCCCCGCGACGAGTACCTCGATCTGCACAACTTCCGCAACCGCGACTGGAACCCGCCCAGCTCGCCGTCGGGAGCACACCGTTTCGGCACGTGGGGCCATCGACCCGGTCGTCTTCGACGTCGTCATCGACGCCTTGGCCGAGACCCGCGCCCCTGCAGCTGCACAGGCAAGCGCGGGTTGCCCAGACCGCGGTGCTCTGACTGGTGCGGGCCCAGACTCGGCTCGCAGCCGACCACGTCAATCTTCAGTCGCGGAGGGTGTAGCGGGTCATCGCCATGGTGTCCGCAGCCACGAGTGCCATGAAGTCGGCGGTGGCAGGGGCATCCATGAAGCCGGCCATGGACGCGTCCGCCGAGGCGGCGTCGGCCCAGTGCACCACGACGATCTGCTGGCCGTCGTCGGCAGTGCCGATCTCGCGCGAGATGAATCCGGGCTGCTTGGAGACGTGGGTGCGCTCGACCGCCTCGTCCGCTTCGAGGTAGGCGGCCTCGGACACGCCGGGACGCAAGTGGAAGGTCGCGATCTCTAGCACGGTCATGGTCGGCTCCTGTGGTGGGATCAGAACTTTCCGCTGTTGCGGGCCTGCTCAGGGGTGGGGATCGGTTCCAGTGCTGGAGGTAGGTGTCGGAAGAGATGAAGTGGGTGATCCGCTCGCCGTTCCCCTTCTGCAACACCTCGGTCAGGAATTCGCGCACGGCGGCCGTGTTTTCCTCGGTCCTGTCGAGATCGGTGATCTCGACGGCCCCGTCGACCTGCGTGTGGCCGGAGACGCTCGAGTCGACCACGGGCGAGATGACGTCCCAGTGCTCGACGATGCGATCCTGCTCATCCGTGTCGAACAGATCCATGGTCACCCACCTCGACTCCCCGCCGTTCAGCGACTGGTATGCGTGCACGAACACGTACCGGCCGTCCTCGAAACCTCGCACGATCCGGATGTCACGGTCGGGATTGCGCTCCACGAACGGCTCGAAGAACGCGATGAAACCCTCGGCGCCGTCCGCTACCCCGGCCGAGTGCTGCGTGTAGCGCTCTCCGGTGTACTTGCGCACGGCCTCCCGGACGTTGCCGTCCCGGATGCCCTCGAGGTAGAGACCGACCGCGTGGTCGAGCTTGGTGGCCACGCGCCGAGTATGTCACAGGGCGAACGGCCCCCCTTCCCACCAAAGAGATTGCCGATGTACGAGCAGGCGCGCGGTAGCCGACCGACTCAGTCACCGGCAGCCGGATCGTGCCGTCGTGCCCCCGCAGGATGCGGAGGAGCATCGGGTTGAGCCGGGAAGCGCCTCGCTATTCGCGATTCGTTGCCCCCCGGATGCCCCGCTAGAGCCCCTCTGACGGACGCGAACCGTCGACCCCCTCCTTAAGGTCTCACGGCAACTGGTCGCAACCCACGGCAAACGGTTTTGGCTTGTGTTCGCGGTCCTCGGGGCCTGAGCATTTGCCTGGTTTCCTCCCGTGTCGTCACCGGTCGATGTCGGCATCGGTACCGACAACCTGGCTCCTTGGAAAGATCCACCCGCTACGGGAACTGCTACCAAAGGTGTGACGAAGAGGCTGCTTGCCGGAGACCAGCCAAACGCAACCTCAGGGACCTGACCCTGTTTCACTTACTGACACGAGCGAACGTCGAAGGTGCACCGTCGACTACGCTCGCCCGTCATGATCGCGGCGTGCTAGACCGCGTCCTTTCGATCGGGGCGGACGGGGCCGACTCGTCGGACTTGCGCTTCCGCAAACGGCTGCTCGTCGGGATTGCGCTCCTCATCCTCCCGGCCGGGTTCCTCTGGGGCTGCCTGTATTGGGTTGTTGGCGAGGAGGCCGTTGCGCTCACGCCGTGGGCCTATGTCGCCGGATCGATCATCAGCCTCGCCGTCTTCGCCCGGAACCGAAGCTTCGCGTTCCTGCGGACTGCGCAGCTCCTTCTGATCCTCGTCGCGCCCGCGCTCGGGACCATCATGCTCGGCGGCCTCGACGACTCGAGCTCCGTGATCCTGTGGTCGCTCCTTGCGCCGCTCGGCGCGGTCGCCTTCGATCGCCCCGCCCGCGCCTGGCCGTGGTTCGGGGCCTTCGTCTCCACCATCGTGCTCGCGCTCGTTCTCTCCGAAGTCGTGCGGCCGGACGGCGCCAACCTGCCCGACGGTTTCGTCCGGACCTTCGACGTCCTCAACATCGTCGCGGTGTCGCTCGTGGCGATGATGTTGCTCGTGACCTTCGCGCGGGGACGGGACACCGCACAGGCGCGCGTCGAGGCGCTCCTGCTGAACATCCTCCCCGAGGAGGTCGCCCAGCGCCTGCAGGCCGAGCCCAACGCGATCGCGGACCACTTCGACGACGCCAGCATCCTCTTCGCGGACGTCGTCGACTTCACTCCGCTTGCAAGCCGACTCGACGCGCGTGAGGTGGTCGGGATGCTCGATCGTCTGTTCACGGCTTTTGACGAGCTTGTCGATCGCTACGAGGTCGAGAAGATCAAGACGATCGGCGTCTGCTACATGGTCGCGGCGGGGGGTCCCCAGCCTCGGGCCGACCACGCGCAGGCACTTGCCGGCCTCGCGCTCGAGATGAAGGACTGCGCCCGCACGTGCCTTCCGGGAAGCGACCTCCGGCTCCGGATCGGGATCAGCTCAGGCCCGGTCGTGGCGGGCGTGATCGGACGCCGCCGCTTTCTCTACGACCTCTGGGGCGACACGGTGAACATGGCGAGCCGCATGGAGTCGCACGGGACATCGGACGAGATCCAGATCACGCGTCCGACCTGGGAGCTGCTGCGCGACGACTTCGTCACCGAGCCGATGGGACTCGTCGACGTGAAAGGCAAGGGCGAGGTGGAGACCTGGCGACTCGTCGGCAGGAATGGCCGTTAGCTGGAGCGAGGGCGATGAGCACGTGCGTTCGGCCGATTTCGACGGGGCCGCTCTTTGTCGGCGCACTCGCGGATGAGTGCACCAGGGTCAGAACGGACAACCGGACAGCTTTCAAACCTCTCGCTGCCACTTCAGCGGCTGCTGATGCGGGCGATGTCACTGGTTGCAGCGCTCGCTTTGGTTGCTTGATGCGGATGCGGCGGGGGTTACGGCTGGGAAGGGAGGCCGGCCGCCACGAGATCGCCTTCACGGTCAGCGACGCCCGGCTGGAACGAGATGTGGCTCATGGCGCCAGAAGGGTCCGAGCGCAAGACGCGGCTCCATCCCTACCGCACGTTGGCCGCTGTGTAAATCAACCTCAACAAGACGCCCCGATTTGAGGCTGTCGCACAAACCCCGCTGAGGC
>JBOGFL010000167.1:0-2448 GCA_050743285.1 Acidimicrobiia bacterium | reverse complement strand
GACGTCGCCCGGCTTCACCGCCACGACCACCGCGTCGGTGTCGGCAACCGCCCAGGCTGGACTCGGCGCGACCCGGACCTTGGGAAAGCGCTCCTCGAGTACGCGCCGGCGCTCGGGATCGATATCGGCGACGGCCACGTCGTCCGGTTCCCACCCGGCGTCGAGCAGACCCGCCACCAGGGCTTCGCCCATCTTCCCGCCGCCGAGAAGCGCGAGTTTCATAACTCGAGGGTAGTGGCGGCGTCCTGGGCACGAACGGGTGTTGAACGACGCGGTCGGAAGATCGAGATCGCGATCGTCCAGGCCGCGGCCACCGCGGCGCCGGCGGCGAACAGTCCGCGGGTGCCGAGCGGCCCGACAAGCGCGCCGGCGAGGAGCGGACCGGTTGCCTGCCCGGCGCGGGAGGCACCGACCCACACCGCCACGACGAAGCCACGCTGGGCCGCGGGTGCGATCGATGCCGCGTACGCCTGGAGCGGCACCACTGTCAGGCCGTCGCCGAGCCCGTAGAGGAGGCTGGCCGCAACCACGAGTGCGATCCACGGGGCGACCGCGATCGCCGCGAACGACACAACGAAGCAGCCGAAGCCGAGCAGGACGAGGAACCAGGTCCCCCGACGGGCGACGAGCGCACCAAACCGCCAGCCGACGACCACCGTCGCCAGCGCCGGCAGGCCGAGCAACAGCCCGCGCGCGCCGGGTCCGAGCCCGAAAACCCGATCGAGGTGCAAGGGCAGGCCGGTGATGACGAGTCCGAAGAGCAGCAGGAATGCGACGAAGCCGGTCGCCATCATGGCCAGCACGCGGCTGTCGCGCAGGTAGCGCCGCGAACTTCGCACCTGTTCGCGCCAGGGTTGGTGCACGTGCGGGCGGTCAGCCGGCAACATCAGGTGGGCGACCGCCGCCACCGCGAGGGCAGCGCTGTACGGAGCAAACGCGAGCCGCCAGCCGCCCAGGCTCGTCAGCACACCGCCGATGATCGGGAAGGCGCCCAGCCCGACGGTGAGCACCGCGGCGTTGCGGCCGATGGCGCGGTCGCGTGCGAAGCCGTCGAAGCGGTCGCCGAGGATCACCACTGCGAGGTTCACGAGCCCGGCCGCGCCGATCCCTTGGAGCAGACGCCCGGTGAGCAGTACGGTGAGCGACGGCGCGACCATTCCGACCATTCCGCCTGCGGCGAACACGACCAGGCACGGAACGACCACGTGCCGGCGCCCGAACCGGTCGGCGAGCACGCCGACGAGCGGGGCCATCAGGATGCCAGGCAACGACGCGAGCGCGACGATCGCGCCGAGCGCCAGTCCCGACGGATCGAACTCGCGCTCGATATCAGGGAGGGCGGGTGCGATCAGGGTGTTCGCCATGATCCCGGTGAGGGTGATGGCGCCGACCACGAGCACCAGGGAGCGATCGGAGGTTGCCGGCCTCGTCATCCCCGGGGCGTCCGGCGCGAGGATCGAGCGCGAGAGCGAGCCCGAGGAACGCTCGGATCCGGTCCGCACTTCCCCGAACGGGCCGGGCCCTCCTGCTCCTCGGGCTCGGTCCCGACCCTACCAAGCACGTACTGCTCTAGGCAACAGAAAACAACTGGAAGCAGCCTCATACACCCCGTGATGCAGCCGGCTGTCCGGCGTCGGTCCCGCCGGGCGGCGCCACCCGCCGCCCGTAGGCCAGGCGAACGATGGGCTGGAACCAGGTCTCGGTGAGCTCGTACAGGACGCCGATGATCCGGTCGAGCTCACCCTCGCTCAAGTGCTCCAGCGCGATCCGCCCGATCAGGTAGACGTCGCCGTCGGGTCCGATCGAGAAGCGCGCACCGTACATCGTGTGGTTCCGCCGGAGCAGATAGCGGTAGAGGTCGATGTTGCTGCCGGGAGGGTCGGGCAGGAAGTAGATCTCGTAGCGCAGCGTGCGCTCATGGAGGTCGAAGTAGATCGTCGTGGCGTCGCGCCCCTCACAGGTGAACCGGACGTACCAGCGGTGTAACTCGGGATCGAACTCGACGTGTTGCACGAACGGTTCTCTCGCGATCGGCCCGGCTGCGTCGGTGGCTTCGCCCCCCGGCCTCGAAGGAGCTGGAGCCTGCGACGGC
This sequence comes from Acidimicrobiia bacterium, assembly GCA_050743285.1. GTDB lineage: Bacteria > Actinomycetota > Acidimicrobiia > IMCC26256 > JACDBD01 > JBOGFL01. The sequence continues at coordinate 356 of JBOGFL010000167.1, read as the reverse complement.
GACCGAGGTACACCGAACTGGCGCGCGAGCAACTCGTGCGCGCGATCGATCTCGGCGCGTTCGCTGCCCTTGCTCGGGTCGCTCAGCTGCACTCGACAAGCGCGCGCGACACGAGGTCGCCGTACAAGCGGCGCAAACGCGCGGCGGCGATACTCCAGCGATAGGCGGCGGCCCGCTGGAAGGCCCGGCGCCCCATCGCCGCCGCGTCGTCGGGTTGATCGAAGAGGCGCGCGACCGGCCCCGCGTAGTCGGCCGGCTCGCGACCGTCGACGAGAAAGCCGGTCTCGCCGTGCTCGACGATCGAGACGAGCCCGCCGACCGCGGCGGCGACCACGGGCGTTCCGCACGCCGCCGCC
>JBOGFL010000166.1:0-3112 GCA_050743285.1 Acidimicrobiia bacterium | reverse complement strand
GCGCCGCCCTCACCGCGGCCGGTCTCGGCGTCCCCGGGCTGGCCGTCAGCGTCGGCTTCGGCCGCGATCCGAACGTGCTGCGCACCAACCCCGAGTGGTACTGGGAGACGGCGGCCACGCTTGCGGTCGGCGCCCTCGACTGGGTCATCGAACCGGCCGGGGGTCCGCGGGTGCTCAACCTCAACGCGCCCAATCGTCCGCTCTCCGAGGTACGCGGCGTTCAGGAGGGAACGCTCGCCCCATACGGAACCGTGTGGACCGCGTCGGCCGACTCCGGTTCGGGGGACCTCCTCCTCGATTTCAAGGGCAACGACATCGAACCCGAACCCGGCACGGATCTGGGCCTGGTGCGGGCGGGCTACGCGTCGGTGACCCCGCTGGTTGCCATGAGCCGGGCCGCGGTCGGCGGCGCCGCCGAGGCCATCACGCGGAACGTTGCGACGTCGCCCTGAGCGACCGCGCGTTCGTCAGTCGCGCGGGCGACACCGATACGACAGCTCCAAGCTCGTCTGATCAGCCGGCGGCGGGGACGCGAGGCTTCTCGAAGCGGTAACCGACGCCCCGAACTGTCACGATGCGCGTCGGATGGGCGGGGTCGTCCTCGACCTTGGACCGCAGCCGCTTCACGTGTACGTCGAGCGTCTTGGTGTCGCCGAAGTAGTTCGGGCCCCAGATCCGGTCGATGAGCACGTCGCGCGTCAGCACCCGACCCGCGTTCGAGAGGAGGAACTCGAGCAACTCGAACTCCTTGAGGGGCAGCGGCACCAGCTGGTCCCGGACGAAGACCTCATGCCGGGCCACGTCGACGCGCACATCTCCGACGTCGATCACGTCGTAGCGGACCCTGTCGTCCTCGTCGCCGACCGGTATGCGGCGCAGGGCCGCCCGCACCCGGGCAACCAGCTCCCGCAGCCGGAACGGCTTGGTGACGTAGTCGTCGGCGCCGATCTCGAGACCGACAACCGCATCGATCTCGGCGTTGCGGGCCGTCACCATGATGATCGGCACGCGCGAGCGGTTCCGGAGCTCTCGGCACACGTCGAGCCCCGACATCTCCGGCAGCATGACATCGAGCAGCACCAGCGCCGGGTGGGAGTCGTCGAAACGAGCGATCGCCTCCTGCCCGTCGGCGGCGACCTCGACCCGGAAGCCCTCGCGCTCGAGCGCGATGGCGAGCGCGTCGCGATACGACTGCTCGTCGTCGACAACCAGGATCGTCGGGGCGATCACCATCAGGCGTCCACCGGTGCATGGCCAACGTCGGCGCCCGCCTCGAGTACGAGGACGGGCCGGGGTGCGCGGGGCTCGAGCGGCAGCACGAGACGGAATGTCGAGCCCTCCCCCTCCCGCGAATCGACGGTCACGTCACCGCCGTGGGCCTGGGCGACGTGGCGCACGATCGACAGGCCCAAACCGGTGCCTCCCGTCACGCGGCTGCGGGCCCGGTCGACCCGGTAGAAGCGCTCGAAGATTCGCTCGAGGTCCCGGGACGGGATACCGATCCCGTGGTCGCGCACCTCGATCGCGACGCGGTCGCCCCCGTCGGCCGCGGCGACCTTCACCGTCCGTCCGGGGTCGGAGTACTTCACCGCATTGTCGACGAGATTTGTCAGCGCGCCCACCACCTGGCGCTGATCGCAGTTCACCACCAGCTCGGGCGAAACGTCGTCCACCGACACCGTGATGTGGGCGGCGTCCGCCGCCGCCTTCACCCGTTCCAATGAGTCGCCCAAAATCACCCGCACCGGCACCGAATCCCGCGTCGGCGCCTCCTGGGCCTCGATGAGGCTCAGATCGAGCAGATCGTCGACGATGCGTCCGAGGCGGTCGGCTTCGCGGACCATGCGGTCAGCCAGCTGCGACACGACGGCCGGGTCGTCGGCGCTCTCGAGCGTCTCGGCAAGCAGGCCGAGCGCACCGATCGGCGTCTTCAGCTCGTGGCTGACGTTGGCGACGAAATCGCGGCGAATGCTCTCGGTTCGGCGGGCTTCGGAGACGTCGCGCACGAATGCGGCCGCGCCGAGGAGCTCGCCCCCGGCCCGCAACGGCACCGCGACCACGTGCAGCACCTCGCGAGGCGGACCGAACAGCTGCAACTCGCGCTCGCCCCACTCGCCGCGCCGGGCGCGATGGAGCAGCTCGTCGATGGCGTCCTCGGCCAGCGCGTCGGCGTGGCGGGCGCCGGCGAAGCGGGCCGCCATCGGGTTACGTACGACCTCTTCGCCGTTGGCGTCGACAACGACGACGCCATCCTCGAACGAGCGCAGCGCCTCGGTGAGGCGGTCGCGTTCCGCGCTGAGTTCATCAGCGCGAGTCGTGGCATCCCGCGCCGCGCGCTCGAGTCGGTCCACCGACTCGTGAATGCCGCGATTGCGCCACAGGACGAGCACACACCCCGCCAGTGCCGCGAGCAGAGCAACGAGCGCAAGGATCACGACGAGCATGCCGTTCATGGTGCCTGACGCCGCCACGGCGCGGGAGGATCAGCCGAAGCGGCCAGTGATGTAGCCCTCGGTTCGGGGATCGGACGGCTGCGTGAACAACGTGCTCGTCCGATCGAACTCAACGAGGTGACCGACCCGCTTGCCTTCTTCGACAACGTCGGTGGTGATGAACGCGGTCATGTCCGAGGCGCGTGCAGCCTGTTGCATATTGTGCGTGACGATCACGATCGTGTAGTCGCGCTTCAGTTCGGCCATGAGGTCTTCGATACGGGCGGTCGCGATCGGATCGAGCGCAGAGCACGGCTCGTCCATCAGAATCACGTCCGGCTCCACCGCCAGCGCGCGCGCAATGCAGAGTCGCTGCTGCTGGCCGCCGGACAGCGCGAAGGCGCTGTCGGAGAGCTTGTCCTTGACCTCGTCCCACAACGCGGCACGGGAGAGCGCATGCTCGACGACATCGTCGAGCCCACGGCGCTTGCCGTTGAGGCGGGGTCCGAAGGCGATGTTGTCGAACACCGACTTCGGGAACGGGTTCGGCTTCTGGAACACCATGCCGATGCGCCGGCGCACCTCGACCGGGTCGACACTGCTCCCGTAGAGGTCGACGTCGTGATATGTGATCGTGCCGTCGACCGTTGCCGTCGGGATCAGGTCGTTCATCCGGTTCA
>JBOGFL010000165.1:0-2828 GCA_050743285.1 Acidimicrobiia bacterium | reverse complement strand
GAGCGTCTCTTCGGTGTCGCCCGAGTACGACACGGAGAACACGAGCGTCCGCGGACCGACGAATGCGGGCGTGCGGAAGTACTTCAGCACGACCACGGGCACCGGCAGCGTGGCGGTGCCGACGGCGAGCGCGACGTCGCCGACGATCCCCGAGCCGCCCATTCCCATGACGACGATGTTGTCGACCTCGTCGGGGCGCGGCATCTTCGAGAGGTCGAGCTTGCCGGCCTCGGCGTGCGCCGCGGTCAACTGCTCGGGCAAGCCTTCGAGCGTCGCCAGGAACCCGAGTGAGTCGACATCGTCAGAGACGGCGGTCATCGCTCGAACGTCGGCTTCAGACCGTGCGCCTCGGCCTTGGAGATGAGGCGGGCGTGCTCGGCGTCGTCGACGGTCTCGGCATCGTCGATGAGCATGTCGGGCACGCCGTCGACGATCTTGTAACGCCGATGCAGACGAGGGTTGAAAAGCGTGTCCTCGTCCGCAAAGTAGAGCAGCGGCCCCTTGTCCTCCGGGCACGCGAGGATGTCGAGCAGGCGCGGGTCCAGCGTCATCGCAGGCTCTCTTTCACTCATCGCGCACGAGGGCGAGCACCTCGGCGGTGCGGGCGTCGCAGGTCGCCCGGTCGGACGCTTCGAGGTTTAGTCGAAGCAGCGGCTCGGTGTTGCTCGGGCGCAAGTTGAACCACCAGTCGCCGAAGTCGACGGTGAGGCCGTCGAGCCGGTCCTGGTCGGCGGATGCGTATTCGCCGGCGACGCGTTCCAACACTGCGGCCGGGCCGACGACCCGAGTGTTGATCTCGCCGGACGCCGCGTAACGCTCGAACGGGATTCGCAGCTCCGAAAGGGGGATGCCGGCGCGTGACAGCTGCTCGAGCACGATCACCGCGGCGATGAGGCCAGAATCAGCCCGGAAGTTGTCGCGGAAGTAGTAGTGACCGGAGTGCTCGCCTCCGAAGATTGCTCCGGTGTCGGCCATCACCTGCTTGATGAACGAATGGCCAACCCGGCTGCGCACGGGCGCGCCGCCCATCTCGCTGACGATTTCGGGCACCGCTTTCGAACAGATGAGGTTGTAGACGACCGTCTCGTTGAGATGGCGCTCCAGCATGCCTTTGGCGACGATCGACGTGGTGAGCGAGCCCGAGAGCGGCTCGGCCCGCTCGTCGACGAGGAAGACCCGGTCGGCGTCGCCGTCGAAGGCGAGGCCGACGTCGGCGTCGGCCTCCAGTACCGCCTTCGCGAGGTCCTCGAGGTTCTCGGGCTGAATCGGGTCGGCGGGATGGTTCGGAAACGTGCCGTCGAGCTCCGCGTACAGGACCGTCAATTCGAACGGGAGCCCGTCGAAGACGGGCGGGACGACGAGCCCGCCCATCCCGTTGGCGGTGTCAGCAACGACGCGGAGCGGGCGGAGCGCGCCGCGGTCGACGAACGAACGGACGTGGGCGGCGTAGTCGGTCAGGAGGTCGCGGTGCTCGACGTGACCCGGGGCCTCGGCCCGCTCGATCAGGCCGCCGGCCACGGTCTCCTTGATCTGGGCCAGGCCGCTCTCCTCCCCCACCGGCGCGGCGCCGGCCCGGCACAGCTTGATGCCGTTGTAGCGAGCCGGATTGTGGCTGGCGGTGAACATGGCGGCCGGGGCTTCGAGCGCGCCGCTCGCGAAGTAGACGAGGTCGGTCGACGCCATCCCGAGGTCGACGACGTCGGCGCCGGCCAGCGTGGCGCCGTCGATGAAGGCGGTCGCCAGCGGCCCGGAGGTCGGCCGCATGTCTTTCCCGACCAGTACCCGGTCGGCGCCGGTGAAGCCCACGAACGCGTTGCCCACCAGCCGCGCCACCGACGCGTCGAGCTCGTCGGGAACGACGCCGCGGATGTCGTAGGCCTTGAAGATCGCGTCGAGGTCGGGCATGGAGGTCCCTGGTCGCGGACGGAGAAACGCGTGATTCCGGACCGTTGATGCTACCGGCCCGGAACCGCAACGCCCTCGGGACCGGCGGCGGGCGGTCCGGTGGCGTCCTCCTCGTCGGCCGCCGGCTCATCGGCCGGTTCTTCCCCGTACTCGTCGGGTCCCGCGCCCGCCCGGCGGCGGCGGCCCCACCACACGAGTCCGGCAAGTCCCGCGACGCCGAAGCCGGTGCCGACCCGGCCGAGCCACTCCGCGTGTGTCGTCCTGTACTCGAGCCGCACCTCGTGGCTGGTCGGCACCACGACCATGTAGTTGGGCGTGGCCCTCCACGGGCCGTCGGCGCCCTCGGCCTTCCAGTTCGGGAAGTACGAGACCCGCACGACGACGGGCTCGCCGATGCGTCGCACCCGGAACGAGATCGAGTCGTCCTCGATCTCCACGTCGCTGACCCCGGCGGCGCCGACCGGCCGCCGCTTCACGTCCAACGCCACGTCGGCAGGAGCGCGCTGCCAGTCGGACGGCCCGCCCGCGGTCAGCGGCCGGTCAAGGGCTGCGGGGTCGTCGAACCAGGGCACCCCGACGTCGTCCTGCCAGTCACTCGGCTTCGCGTCTTCGACGACCACCGGCTCGTACTCGAGGCTCGCGACGAGCTCGGTGTCGATGACCTCGTACACCTTCCACCCGTGCGGAGGCGCCCCGTCGAGATCGGGTACCTCGGCAACCAGCCTCAATGACGGATTGTCGTCGGCGCGCTCGATCGCAGCCGGCGTCTTCGCGAGGTAGTACCGAACGCCAAGCATGCGGAGCCACTCGACGCCGAGATCGAAGTCGGCAATGGTCCGGTATTCGATCTCGCGGATGTTGTTCGACGGCGTTTCGGCGAGTGTCGCAGCAGCCATGAAGTGGTAAGGCGACGTTGCGGACGC
>JBOGFL010000164.1:0-3955 GCA_050743285.1 Acidimicrobiia bacterium | reverse complement strand
GGTATCGAGCGGGAGCAGCTCGCCGTCGAGGCGGCGCGCCTCCTCGGACGACCACCGCAGCGTCGACGCGAGCCGGGCCACTTCGGCCCGAGCCGCCTTGAGGGGCTTGGCGCTCTCGCCGACCACGATCCGGGCAAGGCGCTCGGCGTCGTCCTCGACGGCGCGGGCGGCGACCTCGAGCCCGCGCGATCGTTCGTGCCGCGGCGGGGCGCCGTCGCGGTGCACGGCCACCGCCCCCGCGAGGGCGTCCTCGAGGTCGGCGGGGGTCGGGACGAAGTGGGAGCCCACGACGCGGCCGTCGTAGGGCGAGTGGACGTCGCGGGCCGCGTCCGACTCGCGCCACTCACCGGCGACATAGAAGGGCTCGGGCATCACGCCTCCTTGGGCGGTGTCAGTTACCGGGTGCGAACGGCTTCAGCCGGGACAGCTCGCCGAGATCGTCGCCGTAGTTCCGGGCCACTGCGTCCCGGTATGCGGCGCGGGCGATCGCGAGGTCCTGGAGCGCGGTGCCAACCGACTTGAAGACGATGAGGTCGTGGTCGTCGTCGACCGCGGGCCGGGCCTGGTTCGTGCACAAGGCCGCGAGTGAGAGGAAGCGGGCCTGGTCGAGCACCCCGGCCGCGACCGCGTCGGCCACGTCACCCGACTCGACCTGGAGCTGGTCGGGGCTGTCTCCCACGACGGTACCGGCGCGTGCGAACGAGCCGCGGTCGAGCTCGCGGAGATCGCGACGGGTCGAGCCGATCGACAGGACCACACACGCCGGGGGGATGGTGTCGGCGTGCACGACCGGTGAGTCCGACTTCGTCGCCAGGACGACGACCTGCTGGTCCGCGGTTGCATCCTGGTGGGACTCAACGGGCCGGACCGGGAATCCGAGCTCCTTGGTCATCTTGGCGGCGAAGTGCTCGCGGTTCTCGCGGGTGGGGCTGTAGACCTGCACCTCTTCGAGGGGCCAGAGCGCGGCGAGGGCGCGCAGCTGGCCGACAGCCTCGAATCCGGAGCCGACGAGGCCCAGGCGGCGCGGCGGGACCGGAACCAGGAGCCGGCCTGCGAGCGCGGTCGTCGCCGCAGTCCGGAAACGGGTCATCTCGTCGGCGTCGAAGATCGCGAGCAACTCGCCCGTCTCCACCGCGTAGAGCAGGACGAGGTACCGCGTGCCGAGACCCTCGGCCAGGGTCATGACCTTGAGTCCCATGACGTCGTCGAGTACGCCGGGCATCACGCGCAGAAACCCCTGCGTCGAGGGTGCGTCAACCCGGTCGGGCAGGGTCGTGCCGTTCTTCGCCTCGAGCTCGAAGGCCTGCTCCATCGCTTGAAGCGCGATGGAATCGTTGAGCCGGCCGTCGAGTACCTCGGCCCCGAGGAATCGGGTCACGGGCGTTCGCTTCCCACCGGGCACCCTTCGTAGAAGCCGACGTCGTCGGCCGGCACTTCGAAGCCCGACGCCGCGACACCCTGACGCAGCGCGCGCATCTGGCCCGGGTTGAGTCGCATCTGCGGCATGCGCAGCAGCCCACCGTTGTATCCGTGGAGCCAGCCGAGGTACTTCCAACCGACGCGGTGGATCAGGTTGGCGCCGGCGAACGACTGGTGAAAGGCGCCCTTCGCCTCGCGCGCGGGCTGGTAGCTCCAGTAGAGCTCCATCGCCTCGTCCCACCGGCCCTCGTGCAGCAGGGCGAACCACCGGGGCGGCCGGTCACCGAATGACTCGTACCCGCTCGTCCCCATCCACTGCATCCCGAACCAGTCGACGAGTCCGGGCGCGTGGTACTCCATCGGGCACTGCACGAGCACGTCGTCGCCGCAGCGCCGCAGCAAGTCCGCGATGCCCGCGACCAGGCCGGGACTGTTCGCCTCGTACTTCACCGCGGCAGCGGTGTCGAACTTCGCCATCTCCGCGATCGCCTCGGGCGGGAACTGACTCGGGTGCAGCGACCGGAATCCCCAGGTCGCGACCGCAAACAAGATGAGCGCGAGGTCGGTGCGCTCGGAGAGGTCGCGTGTGAACTGCACGATGTCGGAGCCACTCGTCGGCCGGAACGACGGCGGGTACGACACGAGCGCGGCCTCGAAGCCGAGCCCCGCGGCGGCGTCAGCCGCGACGACGGCCTGGTCCATCGAGTCGAAGCTCAGGTGGGTCACGAGGCGGAATCCGGGCGGTGCGGCGCCGGCGGCGATCTCCATGAACCGCACGTACTCTTCGAGGCTGGTGCCGGATTCCGACGCGATGAGCGTCCCCCAATAGCCGTCGGCGGCGGCGCGGACCACGTCATGGCGGATGCCGGACTCGTCGAGCGTCTCCAGCCCGAGCGGCGTGAACGAGGGGAGGGTGACGTTGCACATTCCCCGCCATTCGGCCCGCGCCCGATCCTTCACGTCACGGCGGGCGTAGGCAAGGGTCATGCGACGTCCTCTCAGCTCGGCAATACTGTATTCACTTTACACTCGCAGGAGGCAGCGGTGAAGGTCGAACCGGTCCGCGGATCAAGAGCGATGCGGTGACGTCGCTCGCCGGCCGCGTCGGACTGGTGACGGGCGCCGCGGGTGGGATCGGGCGCGGCGTCGTCGAAGCTGCCACCGCCGCCGGTGCCACGGTCGCGGCCCTTGACCTCGACCCTCCGCCGGGGAGCGCACTCTCGAGTCAGTGCGACGTCACCGACGAGGCCCAGGTCGCGCGCGCGGTCGAAGAGACGGCCGCTCGCCTGGGCCCGGTGTCGTTTCTTGTGTGCGCGGCCGGAGTCGTGTCGGAGGCGCCGGTCACCGAACTGACGGTCGCCGAGTGGCGCCGCGTCGTCGACTCGTCACTGCTCGGCACGTTCCTCACCGCACGCGCCGTCGTGCCCTCGATGCGCGAGGGCGGTGGGGGAGCGATCGTCGCGTGCTCGTCCGGCTACGCGACGAAGGGCTACCGGCACGGTGCGCACTACGCGGCCGCCAAGGCGGGCGTCGAGGCGTTGGTGAAGTCGCTCGCGCTCGAGATCGGCGAGAACGGGATCACCGCGAACGCGGTCGCGCCCGGTCCGGTTGACACCGGCATGCTCGACCACATCGAGGACCGTTCGGCGTGGCAGTCCCGCATGGAGGCCGCGATCCCGCTGGGTCGCGTCGGGCAGGCCGCCGACGTCGTCGGGGCCGTTCTCTTTCTCTGCGGTGACGAAGCCCGCTACATCACCGGACAGGTGCTACACGTGAACGGCGGATTGCTCATGCCCTGACCCGCCGACCGACGACTTTCCCGACGGAGGTTTTGCTGTGCCCTGGATTCCAACGGTTGCCGAACAAGATGCCACCGGTGTTGTGGCCGAGGTCTATGACCGCGCGCGCGAAACGTTCACGTTCGTGCCCGACGCGGTGAAGGTCTTCAGCATCCGCCCCGATGTCGCCGCCGGGCAGGAACAGCTCCGGCGCGCCTTGTTGGGGGACGCCTCGTCGCTCGGTGCCCGGCGGGCGGATCTCATCGGCACCGCGGTCTCGGGCATGAACCACTGTGAGTACTGCGGTACCGCCCACTCCGGTCTGCTGATCAAGCGTGGCGATCTCGACGAGGAGGAAGCCGTGCGCATCTATCGCAACTGGCGCGAAGTCGAACTGTCGCTCCCGGACGAGGCGATGCTGCGCTTCGCCGAGAAGCTCACCTTCACGCCCGCGTCGGTGACCGAGGAGGACCTCGCCGATCTCCGCGGCCACGGGTTCACCGACGAGAACGTGTTCGACATCGTCCTCCTGGCGGCGTACCGCAACTTCATGAACCGCGTGAACGACGGCCTCGGAGTCACCACCGAGCGCCTCCGGGGCCGGTTCGGCGCCGATCTCGTCGAGGCGATCGCCCAGACCTGACGGCTTGACCTCGCGCCCGACGACTGTCTACAGTCTGCACTTAGCCGAGTGCGGCGCGGCGCCGTTCGTCGGCGCCGAGACACGGGGGATGTGCGATGTCGGGGTGGAACAAGGG
>JBOGFL010000163.1:0-4501 GCA_050743285.1 Acidimicrobiia bacterium | reverse complement strand
GAACGCCGCGTACCCGCGGCGGACAACCGCCTCGTTCGGAGAATCTGCCATTCTCTGTCCCTCCCTCTCGTTGCCGATTTCTCGGGTCCCTCGCCCGAGCACAACAATGGTTCGCAACCGGCTCCGGTCCGGATCATCAGTTCCGTTGCTCTCCGCTCGCCGGCCGCAGGCACCGGCGCCCGAGGAGAACGACGGCAGGGCCTTCGTTCTCCTAGCCTAAGAGCATGTGCGGGATCGTCGCCGTGCTGCGGCGCGACAGTACCCGGGCCCTTCCCGACCTCGACGCCCTCGTCGCCGAGGTCGAGAAGGCGAGCGGAAGCCTCTCCGGTGCGCCGAGCGCGTCCGAGCTCCCCGCGCTCCGGGACACCCTCGATGCCGTCGCCGCCCGCCTCGCGCACGTCGACCGCGACCTGCACGGCGTTCCTGGCGCTCGCGCCCTGATCGCCGGGGGTTCGCGTACGGTCACGCTGCGCCAGCGGCTCGGGACGTTGCCGGACGGCGTCGCGGCCGTCGATCGCGAACTCGATTCATTCGCCGGCCCGGTCGCCGGCTTCGAACTCGAAGCGGTGAACGCGGCGATGGTGCGGGTCAAGGACGCAGTGTGGGCGCTGCGGCGCGACCGCCTCCCGACCGCAGACGCGGTCGCCGACCTCGTCGGCGCCGATGCCACGCCTCGCGCGATCGAGGGCTTCCTGTCGATCCAAGTCGCATTGTCCGCTCTCGACCGACTCGAGGTTCGGGGACGCGACTCCGCCGGTCTCCACCTGCTCGTGCGCGACCACGGTCTCGACCTCTCCGACCCCGCCGTCACGGCGTTGCTGGCGACCCGCACCGATGACCCGCTGCTCGGGTCCGGGTCGGTGCGGACCCCCGACGGCATGCTCGCGTTCGTCTACAAAGCGGCCGCCGAGATCGGAGAGTTGGGTGACAACACCGCGCACCTGCGGCGGGCGATGCGCGCTGACGAGCTGCTCCATCTCGCGCTGGCGAGTGGACGGGCGGTGGTGCTCGGCCACACCCGATGGGCGAGTGTCGGCATCATCTCCGAGGCGAACGCGCATCCTCTCAACCAGGAGGAGCCGGGCCGAGGCGGCACCCCCTACGTCACCGCCGCTCTGAACGGTGATGTCGACAACTTTGCGGATCTCAAGGCCGAGAACGATCTCCGGTTCCCGCCGGAGATCACCACCGACGCCAAGGTCATTCCTGCCCTGGTGTCCCACGGGTTGGCTGCGGGCGCCGGCGTCACGGAGGCGTTCCGGGAGACGGTGGCCGGGTTCGAGGGCTCGGTGGCCATTGGCGCCCTCGTAGCCGGCGAGCCCGATCGCGTCTACCTGGCTCTCCGGGGCAGCGGCCAGTCGTTGAACGTCGGTCTCGCCGAGGACGCGTTCGTCGTTTCGAGCGAGCCGTACGGGCTCGTCGAAGAGACGGATCGGTACGTGCGCATGGACGGCGAGACACCGGCCGACCCCGATCGTCCGGACGCCAGCAGGGGTCAGGTCGTTGTGCTCTCGGCTGCGGGGGCCGGCGACGGGGCCGGCATCGAGCGCCTTGCTTACGACGGCACGCCGCTCCCGATCAATGCCGAAGACGTTCGCCAAGCCGAGATCACCACTCGCGACATCGACCGCGGCGACTTTCCGCACTTCCTGCTGAAAGAGTTGGCCGAGGCGCCCGCGTCGTTCCGCAAGACGCTGCGGGGCAAGGTCCTCGAGCGCGATGCGCGGCTCGCGGTCGAGCTCGGGCCTGAGACCCTTCCCGAAGCGGTGCGGGCGGCGCTCCGTGACCGGACGCTGCGCCGCGTCATCGTCATCGGCCAGGGCACCGCTGCGGTTGCGGGCGAGAGCCTGGCCGTCATCCTCGACCGGCTTGCGGGCGACCGGCTCACGGTGTCGGCGATCCCCGCCACCGAGCTGTCGGGATTCGCGCTCGAGGATGACATGCACGACGCGCTGGTGGTGGCCATCAGCCAGAGCGGAACCACCACCGACACCAACCGCACGGTCGACGTCGTGCGCGACCGCGGCGCCCGGATACTTGCCATCGTGAACCGCCGCAACAGTGATCTCGTCGCCCGGGCCGACGGCGTCCTCTATACCTCGGACGGCCGCGACGTCGAGATGAGCGTGGCGTCGACCAAGGCCTTCTATTCCCAGATCGCGGCCGGAGCCCTGCTGGCCCTCGCGATCGCGGGGGAGGCGCAGCCGGAGGACGAGCACGACCAGCAAGCAGTCGACAAGCTGTTGCGCGGCCTCGTCGAGTTGCCCGACGCGATGCGGGCAGTGCTCGATCGGCGGGCCACGATCGCGGTCGCGGCGGCACGTTACGGACCGGTCCGACGTCACTGGGCGGTCGTCGGCAACGGTCCCAACCAGATAGCGGCGCGCGAGGCGCGCATCAAGCTCTCCGAGCTCTGTTACAAGTCGATCGCCTGCGACGTCACCGAAGACAAGAAGCACATCGACCTCTCCAGCGAGCCATTGGTGCTGGTGTGCGCGGCGGGTATCGACGGCAGCAACGCTGACGACACGGCCAAGGAGGTCGCCATCTACGGCGCGCACCGGGCCGCGCCCATAGTCATCGCGACCGACGGCGAGGGCCGCTTCTCGGCTGCGGTCGAGACCCTGTACGTGCCGCCCGCACACTCCGCGTTGGCGTTCGTGTTGTCAGCCATGGCCGGCCACCTCTTCGGCTACGAGGCCGCGCTCGCGATCGACGCGTCGGCCCGGCCGCTCCGCGAGGCGCGCGCCGCCATCGAGTCGACGGTTTCCGAACTCGGCGCCGGCAACGGCGGCGGCGACCTGCTCATGACGCTCGCCCGTCGTCTCGAGCTGCCCTCCCGCACCTTCCTCGACGGCCTGCGCGCCAATGAGTACGACGGGAGCCTCGACGCCAGCACCGCGGTCAGGGTCGGCGGGTTGCTCCGCTACGCGACCGGTGTCACCTCACTCGACAGCTACCAGGTGGAGTACGGCAAGGTCGGCACGCCGTCGGTGGTCGTCGACGACCTCACCGCTGCCCTCACCCGGGGGATCGAGGAGTTGACGCGACCCGTCGACGCGATCAAACACCAGGCCAAGACCGTGACCGTCGGCATCTCGCGTGCCGACGACTCACTGATGCGGGTGCGGCTCGTGCAGGACGTTCTCGCGGCCGGGTGCCCGCGCGACGGGCTCAGCTACCGCGCCCTGCGCACACTCGCTGCGCTCGATCCCGCCGTCGAAGCCGTGACCGGGTTCACGCGCTACCGCATCGAAGGCGACCCAATGAGCGAAGGCCCAACGATCCACGTGGTCGACCGGGGCGGCATCTCGGTCGACATTCCCTCCCGTACCGACACCGACGCCAGGCTGCGAGGCACGAAGCACCGCGTCGCGGTCGAGCGCGAGGTGACTGCAGCCCGCGCCGCCGGCGACGGCCGCACGCTCGTGCTCGTCCCCGAGGTCAAGGGCAACCAGACCACCGGCCTCACTTTGCTGCACGTCCGCTTCGCCGGTTTCCTCCCCTCCGACCGCGCCCGCGGTGTGCTCCAGGGCTACCGGGGCCGCAACGCCGCGCTCCGCGACGCGGTGCTCGAGACCGAGCCAACCTTCGATGAGTCGCGGCTGGCTTCGATCTCCCTCGTCGACCTCCTCACCGAGCCGATCGTCACGCTCGCCCGCCAGTGGCGCTCTTGACGCGTCCGTGATCGTCGGGGTCGGGACCGACCTGGTCGAGGTGGCGCGGTTCCGACTCGCTCTCGATCGTCGCGGGGAGCGCCTGCGGGACCGGTTGTTCAGCCCCGACGAGCTCGCCTACGCCGACCGGCACCGCGACGTCGCACCCCGCCTGGCCGCCCGGTTCGCAACCAAGGAAGCGGTGATGAAGGCGATGGGCGTCGGTCTCTGGAAGTTCAAGCTGCGCGACGTCGAGGTCGTGCGGGCACGCACCGGCGCGCCCTCTGTGGCCCTCTACGGACGGGCGGCCGAGATGGCCCACGAGAAGGGTGTGGGCGGCTGGCACCTCTCACTCAGCCACACCGACACCACCGCGATCGCGATTGCGGTGGCGGTCGCCTGATGCGGCCGGTCCTGACGCCCGCCGAGATGGCCGAAGCCGACCAGCGCGCGATCGCGTCCGGCACGCCGGTCGAGACGCTCATGGACCGGGCCGGCCGCCACGTGGCGTGGGCGGTACGCGACCTGGCCGGGGGTTGCTACGGGACGCGAGCGGTCATCGTGTGCGGCAAGGGCAACAACGGCGGTGACGGGCTCGTCGCCGCCGGCGTGCTGCGGGGTTGGGGCGTGCGCGTCGAGGTCCAGCGGCTCGAGGACGGCGTCGACCGCGCCCGCTGCCAACAGGCGTTGCGGCGCGCCGACGTCGCCGTCGACGCGATGTTCGGCACCGGATTCAAGGGTGAGCTCGAAAGCGACGCGGCGTGGGCCGCCGGCGCGTTCCTCTCCGCCGGAGTGCCGACGATCGCGGTCGACATTCCGTCGGGCGTCGACGGGCGTACCGGTGC
>JBOGFL010000162.1:0-11611 GCA_050743285.1 Acidimicrobiia bacterium | reverse complement strand
CACGTCCAGTTCATGAGCGACTTCGCTGCCCGGCTCGAGCGCACCGGTGAGTTCGTCGACGGCCAGGCGCTCTCGCCCGACGGCGTCTGGGTTCGCTATGACGGCGAGGGGCGACGGCCGGTGACCGACGGCCCGTTCGCGGAGACGAAGGATCTGATCGCCGGCTGGTAAGCGGCAACTACCAGTATGACAGAGAGGGTGTGATCGACGTCGACAGCTACGAGCGAGCGCTCGAGCTCGCCGGCGAGCTGTCGGCAGCACCCGGCGCCGGGGGCGAACCGATCCACGAATGGCTGGAGGTCCGTCCCTTCCTCGGCGCGCCACCCACCGTCGCCGAGTGATCGTGGACGGCGTCGAGCTGCGCGAGCTCGTCCCGAAGGTCTTGAGCGTTCTCGTCCGTCGTGGTGCAGACTTCGCGACGGCCGAGGACGCTGTGCAAGAGGCGCTGATCGAGGCACTCTCGGCGTGGGAAGCCGGCGCACCCTCGGATCCCGAGGGCTGGCTGATCACTGTCTCCTGGCGGGCGTTCATCGACATGGCGAGATCGGACACCGCGCGCCGCGACCGAGAGGTCCGATTCGGCGCCGATCCGCCTACCAGTCTCGTGCCGGGCGGTGACGACACCCTGCGCCTCTACTTCCTGTGCGCGCACCCCGACCTGACGTCGTCGTCGGCGGTCGCTTTGACCCTCCGCGCCGTGGGTGGCCTCACCACCCGCCAGATCGCGCAGGCCTACCTCGTGCCCGAAAGCACCATGGCGCAGCGCATCAGCCGCGCCAAGCGGACGGTCAGTCGGGCCGGTGTCGATCGTCCCGGCGACGTGCGCACGGTGATGCGGGTGCTGTACCTCGTCTTCAACGAGGGCTATTCGGGCGACGTCGATCTCGCGGTCGAGGCGATCCGACTCGCCCGGCAGCTGGCGACGTTGGTCGACGACCCCGAGGTCGACGGGTTGCTCGCCCTGATGTTGCGGCACCATGCGCGCCGCCGCAGCCGCACCCGACCGGACGGAGGGATCGTGCCGCTCGCCGAGCAGGACCGGAGCCAGTGGGACACCGAGCTCATCGCCGAGGGAGTCGCCATCCTGCAAGCCGCCCTCGCACGCGACCAGCACGGCGAATACCAGGCACAAGCGGCGATCGCCGCGCTCCATGCTGACGCGCCGCGTGTCGGGGAGACCGACTGGGTCCAGATCGTGGAGTGGTACGACGAGCTGCTCCGATTCGCCGACACGCCGATCATCCGGCTCAACCGTGCCGTCGCCGTCGGCGAAGCGGACAGCGCCCTCGCCGGGTTGGCGGCACTGGCCGACGTCGACGAGAACATCCCGCGACACGAAGCAGTCGCTGCCCATCTTCACGAGCGCAACCGCGACCTCGAACTCGCTGCCCGCCTCTACGCCTCCGCGGCCCGCAACGCGCCGAACCTCGCAGAGCGCGACCACCAGACCCGCCAGGCGGCGCGGCTCAACCAACTCCTGCACCACGAGCGCTGACAAGGGCTCGTCGCGCGAACATCGGGTCCGTCCCCGAACGCCGGGTCAAGGACGCGCACCGAACGACGCTTCAGAACTGCGATTACCTCGCCTCGGCGGTGATAGGAGCGTGTTGTCGAAGCACGGATCGGCAGCTCGGGGTGGGTCACTGCCGCCGCCAGAGGTCCGTGGTCTCGGGATCAGTAACGGAAATCCAAGCCGTGGAGACGCGCGCCTTCTTGCCAGCGGTGGTGTCGGTCGGCAAGGTCAATCGTGAGATCGACATGTCCACCCAGGGTCTGAAACCCGGCGTCGTAGAATCGCTGGATCGCACTCACGTTACGGGCTACAGGCCGGATCGCTCGGTACTCATAGCCGCGAGCGACGGCCTCAGTAATAACCCGTTCGATAAGAAGTCGCCCAACGCCTCGGCTACGGAGACGATCAGTGACGACGACCGGTTCGACCTCGCCGCTGGCGCCGCGATCAGGCCGCCCACCCGCGCCATAACGACATTGACGACGGCTGCTCGGCTGCGCCCATAGCCGGCGATTTGTGCCGTCAACTCGTCTCTTGGAGCGCGGCCTCGAGCCGTAGGTCGGTAGGTAAGCCGTACCTACCGCGAAGCAGCGCCGGAGGATTCCTCCAGAAATCCTTTTGGCGGTAGGTAAGTCGGTAGGTACCGGTCCCATGCTTGGGCTGCTCGGAAGAGAGGAGTAGAGCGTGCTCGCCAACGACATCGCCGTGCTCGTTCGTCGCACGGCGGCCGCTTCGGGCGTTCCTGACCGGGTTGCCGACCCGACGATGGCAGAGCGCGTTGCGGCCGCGATGACACCGGCGGGCGAACACGACAAGACGGCCCGAGCGAGAGCCGAGCTCAGTCCCGTGCCCGGCATCGGCGACGAAGTCATGGAGCCGAGGGGGATGCTCGGTGAGTATCCCAGCGCGGGCTACCCGGACGCGCTGACGGGCCGCGACTACGGCGGTGGCCCCAGCGCCAAGGAGAGCCCGGCGAGCGCGGAGCCAAATGCGATGAGCGCTGTGGCCCACCAACTCACCTCGACCGCGGGCCCGACGTGAGCGCCCTCGTTACATGCGTGACTGTCTCCTTGGGGCTCACCTTGTAGAACGCGGCCGCGATCTTGCCCTTCTCGTCGATGACGAACGCGGAGCGGACGATGCCCATGAACTTGCGCCCGTAGAGGGTCTTCTGACCCCACACTCCCCAATTCGTGGCGATCGCGTGGTCGGTGTCGGCAAGGAGCGGGAAGCCGAGGCCGTACTTCTCGTCGAACTTCGCCTGCTTCTCGGGAGGGTCAGGGCTGATGCCGATGACCTTGGCCTTCAGCTTCTTCAGGTCGGGCTCCGCGTCGCGCAGCGCACACGATTGAGTCGTACAACCCGGGGTGTCAGCCTTCGGGTAGAAGTAGATCACCACGCGCTTTCCCCTGTAGTCGCTCAGCTTCACTTTCTTGCCGCGTTGGTCGACGAGCGCGAACGCGGGGGCCCGATCACCAGACTTCAGCTTCATGGGCCGTAGCATGCCCGCGTGCGGAGCCGGATGCCGCTCGCGGTCACCGCACCGCCAGCCGAGGTCGCGACGGCGGCGAGCGACGTGCTCGGGGTGACCGCCGGGCCTGAGGGCCTGAGCGGGCCGCTCGCAAGCGTCTACGACCCGACCGCCCGGCTTCGGGTCGAGATGCCGACGCAGCCCGGCGCGCCCGTGGTGCTCGAGGCGACCACCGAGCTCCGGGTGCCGTACTTCCGCTGGTTTCTCGTGCCGGTCCTCTACATCTCGCGGCGGCGCGACCTCCGCCACGCCGTGGCGCGGCTCCGGGCCCGGCTCGCGAACGCCCCGGAGCCTCCGCCGCCTCGGCGCCTACCCCTCCTGCCACCGGTGCCGTTCAGCCCCGAGCAGGCGTCGCAAATCGCGACAGTCGCGTTCGCGGCCGCAGTGGCGAACTTCGGGGCGTCGCTGTTCGGCCTCAACGCCGATCCCGTGACCGACGCGTTCGGGGCCACCAATCGCGACCTCGGCGTCGCGCTCGCTGTGACACGTCTCGGAGTTCTCGTCGCGCTCGTCTCCACCGCACTCGCGGACCGCCGCGGGCGGCGCAACGTGATCCTGGCCGCCTTCATCGGCGTGTGCGCGGCGAATCTGCTTTCGGCAGTCGCGCCCGGGCTCATCGTCTTCACCGGCGCGCAAGCGTTCACGCGCGCGTTCGTCCAAGTTTCGCTCATCGTGGCCGGGATCGCGGTGATCGAAGAAGCTCCCGAAGGGGCGCGCGCGTACGCGCTCTCCATGTTTGCCCTCGCGGCGGGCGCCGGCTTCGCCCTCGCCGTGCTCCTCCTTCCCCTTGCGGATCTCGATGAGCAGGCGTGGCGCATCTCGTTCGGGGTCAGCGCGCTCATGCTGGTGTTCCTCCCCGGCCTGCGGCGTCGGATGCGAGAGACCGGCCGCTACGAGGCCGTGGCGGCGCGCAAGCGTCGCCGGGGGCGCATCTCGGACATCGTCGACCTTTCATACCGCGGACGGTTCATTCTCTTGGCACTCACCGCGTTTCTGCTCAGCGTGCTCAGCGCGCCTTCGTCACAGTTGACCAACCGCTACCTCACCGACGAACAGGATTTCTCGAACCTCGCGATCGCGGTGTTCCGGACCGTGACGGCCGGCTTGCCGGGCCTGCTCGCGGTCGTCGTCGCGGGATGGCTCGCTGAACGACGGGGACGGCGGCCATTGGCCGTCGTCGCACTCGCGCTTGGCTCGCTGCTCCAAATGACGTTCTTCCTGGGTTCCGGAAGTGTCCTGTGGATCAGTGCTACCGCGGGCATCTTCACCGCCGCCTGCTCCGGGATCGCGATCGGGGCGCTCGACGTCGAACTGTTCCCGACCGAGGTGCGCGGGACATCGAACGGGCTCGTCCTGTTCTCGGGCGTCATCGGGTCGACCGTCGGCCTGCTCCTGGCGACCAACCTCGACGGGCCGTTGGGCGGACTGGGTCCCGCGATCGCAGTGTGCGCGATCGCGCCCCTCCTCGCCGCGCTGTTCGTCGTCCCGTTCCTGCCCGAAGCCGCCCACCGCCGTCTCGACGACGTCAGTCCCAGCGAGCTATAAATCCGCTACTGAGCTGAGCTACGCAAGCTTGGCTCGGCAGACCGCCCTGCCGTCGGCGTCGACCAGCGCGACCGTCGTGCCCGCGTCCAGTTCGGGAACAACGCCGGCCCAGTACCCGCGCCCGTCGGTGATCTGCAACTCGCCCGCCTCGCCCGAATGGTCGGCGCCCTTGATCTCGACGCCGTAGTTGCCCGAGGGGACCTGCCCATAGTCGACGAACAGGTAGGCCCACGCCTGTTCTCCCGGCGTGACGAAGACCTGTCCGACCACCTGATTGCCGCCGCCGATCATCGGGGCCGTGAGCACGTCGTCGACGGGGGCTGTCACCGCGACCGTTTCCGAATCGCGCGAGCTGTCGACGACCCTCACCAGGACGAGTGTCACGATGCATGCGGCTGCCGCTGCCACCGCGAGTACCGCGCCCTGCCGCAGTCGGGTCCATCGCTGCCGGCGCCGGGTGTCGAGCGCGGCCAGGACGTTCTGCTCGAAGCCTCGCGGTGGTTCGGCTTCGGGAACCAGGAGGGTGAGCGCGTCGGCCGCGCCGCTGAGATCGACCAGGAGGTTGCGGCAACGGGAGCATTCGTTGATATGTGCGACGGCCTCGGCCCGCTCCGCGCCGGTGAGCACGTCCAGCGCGAGCTCGGGCGCCAACTCGCGAACCTGTGCGCACGTGAGGACGCTCATCGAATCACTCCGCCCGCTCCTCGCTGAGCGCGGCGCGCAGCCGAAGCAGCGCGGTGCGGATGCGCGTCTTGGCGGTCCCCAGAGGAATGTCCTCGGCCTCGCTGACCTCCCGGGCCGTGTAGCCGAGCAGCCCGGCCATCACGAGCGCTCGCCGCTGATCGGACGGCAGCTCGGCGATCGCGGCGCGGAGGCGGTCGGCGTCGTCGTTGCGCGCCGTGATCTCGTCGGGGCCCGGTCCGCCGGCGGGCTCGGCCAGCGCGAGGAGCACGTCGGGATCGACGACGACCGGTCGGCGGACCCGCACCACGTCGATGGCGAGATTCCGGGTGATCGAAAGCAGCCACGTCGAGACGCTGCCCCGGCGAGCGTCGAACGAGCCCGCGTGGCGCCAGGCTCGGAGCATGGCCTCCTGGGCGACGTCTTCGGCCGCCCGCGCGTCGCCGACAATGGCATACGCAAGTCCGTACACACGTCGCTGGAAACGTCGAACGAAGGCGGCCGCGGCGTCGGGATCACCGGCACCGAGGCCGGCTACCAGCGCATCGTCCGAAACCGACCACATGGGTACTACGGGGCTTCCGACGCCGGGGATTGACGGGCGCAATCCCGAAGGCGTCGCAACCCGTACTGTACGCAGGTACGAACCGGAGGTTTTCTCATGCGCCGTACGCTCCCGCTCGTCGCGACCGCCGCGGCTGCACTCTTCATCCTGTCGGCGTGTGGCGACGACGGGGGCGGCTCTGACTCGAGCGTCGACGAGTCGACGTCGACCGATGCTCCGGTGGCGCTCGACCCACCGCTCAACGACGAAGGCACCGAGGACATCGGCGACGCGACGACGGTCGAGATGGAGGCCGACGACTTCTCCTTCGCGCCGACGTTTACCAAGGCGGGTTCAGGCTCGGAAGTCACGGTGACGGTCAACAACGAGGGTGAAGCAGCGCACACCTTCACGATCGACGACCACGACGTCGACGTCGAAGTCGCGCCGGGCGACACAGCGGAAGCCACGGTCACGGTTCCAGACGGCTCCGCGCTCCGCTACTACTGCCGGTTCCATGAGGGCCAGGGCATGCAGGGCGCCTTCTTCTCCGAGGACGGCCAGACCGTCGGCGGCGCATCGAGCCCCTCGAGCGGCGGGGGCTCGCCCGGCGGGTACGGGTACTAGCAGCACTTCCACGTTTCCGCCGCGGGCCGGCTTTGCCGGCCCTCACCCGCCGCACTGCGGGCGCAGCCGCGTGGGGGATTGTGAGGACGGGGCGTGCCCCCTCCTAGAGCGCCTCGATGACGGTGGCGTTGGCCTGGCCGCCGCCTTCGCACATGGTCTGGAAGCCGTAGCGGCCGCCCGTCACCTCGAGGTGGGTGAGCATCGTCGTCATCAGGCGGATGCCGCTGGCGCCGAGCGGATGACCCAGCGCGATCGCGCCCCCGCGCGGGTTGAAGCGTTCCGGTTCGGGCGCGAACTCCCGAGCCCACATGAGCGCGATGGCGGCGAACGCCTCGTTGCACTCGACCGCGTCGAAGTCGTCGACCTTCATCCCGGTGCGTTCGAGCAACCGTCGCGTGACCGGGTTCGGCGCCGAGAGCACGAGCACCGGATCGTCGGCGAGCACCGCGAAGTGGACGAAGCGCGCCCGGATCGGAAGGCCGAGCCGCTCTGCGGTCTCGCGGTCGGCGATGAGCATTGCGGAGGCGCCGTCGTTCATCTGTGACGAGTTCCCGGCTGTGATGTCGGGAGCGGCGTCCGGATCCCAGCTCATCGCCGGCGGCAGGGTGGCAAGCTTCTCGACGTTGCTGTCGGGACGGATGCCCTCGTCGCTCTCCAACGAGGCACCGGTCAATGCGCCGTCCTCGTCCTTGAGCGGCACGGGGAGGATCTCGTGGGCGAAGTGCCCATTGGCGGTGTTCTCGGCCGCACGCCGGTGGCTCTCGACCGCGTAGCCGTCCATCTCCTCGCGCGTAATGCCCCAACGGTTGGCGAGCTCCTGGGCGACCCAGAACTGGGTGCCGAGCACGCCGTTGACCTCCTTCATGAAGCCCGGGCTGAACGGGCCGGTCCCGCCCTTGCCGTTGCTCGACATCGGGCTGCGGGTCATCGACTCCACGCCGCACGCGATCGCCACGTCGTAGGCGCCCGCGATCACACCCTGGGCGGCGAAGTGCATCGCCTGCTGTGACGAACCGCACTGCCGGTCGACGGTGGTCGCCGGCACGTGCCACGGGAGGCCGCCCGCGACCCAGGCGTTCCGCGTCACGTTGCATCCCTGCTCGCCGGCCTGGGTCACACAGCCGCCGATGACGTCGTCGACGAGCCCCGGGTCGATGCCGCTGCGCTCGACGAGCCCGCTCAGCGTGTAGCCGAGGAGGTCAGCCGGGTGCCACGTCGACAACGCGCCCTCGCGTTTGCCGATTGCAGTGCGGACGGTGTCGACGATGACGGCTTCGCGGCGCCCCATGAACCTGACATGGTAGGGCGGGCCGCAGGTCCGCCTCCATTGGGGCGGTTGGGCGGGAGGTAGTCAGGGACTCGCGGCCACTACCGTGGCGCGCCCGAGCCCAACGAGGAGCGAAGACGAACATGCCCAAGGTCGAAGGCGACGTCCCCGAGCACGATCACGTCGTCGATACCGGCAAGAGCCACTTGTCCCTCGATGAGCTCGCCGCCGTCCAGCCCGGCATGGCGCGCATCATGCCGGAGGTCGGCGTGCGCATCTGGAAGTGCTTCTACGCCGGCAAGGCGCACAACAAGCCGCTCGCCCGCTTCCAACTCAAGGAGGCGGTCCTCCTGATGGAGCAGGGCGTGCTGCTCCGGCCCAAGTACACCGACAACATGTACAAGTTCATCGAGGAAGACGTCGAGAAAGTCAAGCAGGCCATCGAAGACGAGGACTGGGACACCTTCGAGTCGGCGTTCCACAGCATGGTCGAGCAGGCGAACGCCTACCACGAACTCTACGACAAAGAGTTTCTGCGCTGGAAGATCCCGGAGCAGCCGCCGCCCGACCTGGACATGACACCGCGCCGGTAGCCGGTCAGTCGGTCGTCGCTCGCGACGGCCGGTAGAACAGCAGCAGGAACAACGCTGTCCCGCCGATTCCGACGATCACGTCGACGAGCAGCCCATCCCCGCCGTCGATGACGATGTCGAACGCGTCGTCGAGCGACCATTCCCCCGGTCCGAGCGCGCCCATCGCCAACGCTACGACGGTCAGGGTCACCACGTACTCGTAGCCCTCGCCCGGGTTGGTCGTGAAGAACCCGTGTGTGCGGTGGTGTGTCGCGACCGCGACCAGGCAAACACCGACGACCGCCGCCATCGCCACCGGCGTGAGCAGCCCCACGATGAGGGCCACGCCCGCGGCCAGTTCGACGTAGGTGACGATCTGGGCGTGGAGCGGACCCGGATGGAGGCCCAGGCTCTCGAACCAGTTGGCCATTCCCGGCCCCGACCGGAGACTCTTCAGGTGCTTCCAACCGTGAGCGAACATGACCACGCCCAGCATCACGCGAATGCCGAACAGCGAGAGATTGATTGCGTCGGCGTCCACGAGGCCGTGAGCCTAGACGCCTACTCCTCCAGCAGGAAGGAACCGATCTCGGGCGCGCCGGCGCGCCCATAGGTGTTGACCACGACCCCGGTACCGAAGCCCTTGGTTTCGACGAGTCGCAATCCGGCGGGTACCGCGCCGTCGGCGAAGAGCCGCGCGCCGCGGCCGATGATGACGGGAAAGGTCCAGAGGATGTACTCGTCGACGAGGTCGTGCTGCATCAGCGACTGGATGAGGTTCCCGCTCCCGATACAGAGGATCTCGGTGCCCGGCTCCACCTTCAGCTCGGCAACGGCCTCGGGAAGGTCGCCGTCGAGCAGCGTCGAGTTGTTCCACTCGAGCCGGTCGAGCGTCCGCGACGCGACGTACTTGGGCATGGTGTTGAGCTTGACCGCGATCGCGCTGTGCTCGTGGTCCGCTCCGACCCGTGGCCAGTGCGCGGCGAAGATCTCATAGGTGCGACGGCCGAGGAGCAGAGCATCGGGTCGGAGATGCTGCTCGAGGCTCCGCCGCCCCATTTCCTCGTCCCAGGCGGTGACTCCCCAGCCGCCGAGCTCGAACCCGCCCTGGCGATCCTCCTCCGGTCCGCCCGGACTTTGCATCACTCCGTCCACCGTCAGAAACGTGGCCACTACCAGCTTGCGCATCACGCGTCCTTTCGTCGTTCTCTGTGTGCCGACGGTTCGCGGGTGACGAAATCATCGGTCGTGGCCCCGGTCGAGGGGCGATAGCACTACGCTGACACAAGCGTCAGCAACTCTCCGGGGGTTCGCATGCAGGCCGAAGACCTCATTCTTGTCAGCGTCGACGACCACGTCGTCGAGCCGCCGACACTGTTCGACGCCCACCTTCCCGAGAAGTGGAAGGAGTTCGCGCCGAAGAGCGTGCACCGTGACGGGATCGACGTCTGGGAGTACGAGGGCAGCACGATCCCCAACATCGGCTTGAACGCGGTCGCCGGGCGTCCGCCCGAGGAGTACAACATCGAGCCGACGTCCTACGACATGATCCGCGCCGGCTGCTACGACATTCACGAACGGGTCAAGGACATGAACCGCAACGGTGTCCTCGGCTCGATGTGTTTCCCGTCCTTCGTTCAGTTCTGCGGACAGCTGTTCTCGCGGTCCGATGACCTCGAAATGGGCCTCAACCTGTTGCGCGCCTACAACGACTGGCACATCGACGAGTGGTGCGGGACCTACCCCGACCGCTTCATCCCACTGTCGATCCCGCCGATCTGGGATCCGCAGCTCATGGCCGACGAGGTGCGGCGCGTGGCGAAGAAGGGCTGCCACGCGGTCACGTTCTCGGAGAACCCGTTCAAGCTCGGCTGGCCGCACATCTTCGGCGACCACTGGGACCCGTTCTTCGCCGCCTGCGAGGACGAGGGCACGATCGTCTGCCTGCACATCGGTTCGTCGTCGACGCAGCTGGAGACGGCGCCCGGCGCACCGATCGACGTGATGATCACGCTGACGCCGCTGAACACGATGCAGGCCGCAACCGACCTCATCTGGTCCCAGGTGCTGCGGAAGTTCCCGAACCTCAAGTTCGCGCTGTCGGAAGGCGGCACCGGCTGGATCCCGTACTGGCTCGAGCGCATCGACTACACGTACCAGCAGCACCGCTTCTGGACCTACCAGGACTTCGGTGACCAGCTTCCGAGCCAGGTTGCGCGCGACCACTTCACGTTCTGCTTCATCAGCGACCGCACCGGCGTCGAGGAGCGCGAGGCCATCGGCATCGACAACATCACGTGGGAGTGCGACTACCCGCATTCCGACTCGAGCTGGCCCAACTCGCCGGAGTCGGTTGCGAAACAGCTCGCGGGGGTGCCCGACGCCGAGGTGGCCAAGATCACACACGAGAACGCCATGCGGATCTTCCGCTACGACCCGTTCTCCCGGCGGTCGAAGGAGCAGTCGACGACGGCGGCGCTGCGGGCCGAGGTCACCGACTGACCGCTACTCG
The DNA here is from genome assembly GCA_050743285.1 of Acidimicrobiia bacterium. Classification (GTDB taxonomy): domain Bacteria; phylum Actinomycetota; class Acidimicrobiia; order IMCC26256; family JACDBD01; genus JBOGFL01. The sequence goes on along the minus strand of JBOGFL010000162.1, from coordinate 819 downwards.
TCGCCGGCCGCCGTCCGGCGGGCGTGCCGGAGGCGGGGCACGAGCCCCGCGCCGGACAGCATCCGCACCGCCCGCTCCTCCTCGTAGTCGATCACGAGGGCCGAGCCGGGTTCCCGGCTGACGACGAACGTCACGACGCAGTCGTCGCAGGCGCTCGTCTCCTGCATCGCACAGTCCGCGCAGTCGATCGTCCGCATGCCCGTAGCATCACACCGGGGTGTGACAGCTACCTGCTCAGCCCGTCGCGCCGACCCGGAGGACGCGGAGGAGGGCGTCGGCGGGGACGACCTTGGCGCCGGCCTCGCGGGAATGGTCACGCACCCAGTGGTCGGACGAGACCACGACGACAGGGAAGCGCTCGGGCACAGCCCGCACCTCACGGATGATCACGGGGTCGGCCTTCTCGCCGCCGGACGAGAAGACGATCCGCACGCCCGGACGCCCGGGCTGCTGCTCGCCGTCGACGTCGGTCCCGTCGAAGACGACGGTCACGGTGCACCGCAGGCGGGCGTGGAGCTCGGCCAGTGCGCCGCTGAGGAGCCGTCGCTGCTGCTCGACCGCGACGTGGGGCCACGCCCGCATCGAGACGTTGTATCCGTCGACGACGAGCACGACGCCTCGGGTGCGCAGCATCGCATCAAGGCCTTCAGGGCTGTCGCCCCGCACACCGGGCGGCACCATCGGTTCGAGACGCCGTTCGCGGCGCCCCGGCGCCCGCTTGGGCGCAGGTGTCGCCGCCGTAGGCGGTGCGGACGCAGGGGGCGACGTCAGCCCTTCGAGACCGGCGGCCAGGCGACGGGCGAGCGCGGCGGCGTCGCC
>JBOGFL010000161.1:0-1884 GCA_050743285.1 Acidimicrobiia bacterium | reverse complement strand
CGCCAAACGTGCTCAGTCGGGCTGGTTGAGCTCGATGAAGTTGCCGCTGGGATCGTGCAGGAAGGCCTGGTGACCGGCCCCCGGGATGTGGTCGAGGCGGTGCACCTCGACGCCCGCCCGTTCGAGGTCGGCGACCGCGGCCTCGGCGTCGTCGACCCGGATGGCGAAGTGCTGCGCGGCCGGCGGTGGATCGTCCAGTTGCATCAGGTGCACCTGACCGCCGTTCCCGTCCAACCAGATTCCGGGACCGAGGTCGGGCCGGGGCGCAACGGTGAAACCGAGCTTGTCGACATAGAACGCCCGCGCCTCGTCGACATCGCGCACGCAGATCGCCACGTGGTGGATCCCAGAAGGCCGCACGCCACCATGATCGACGCTCTCCTCGGTCGAGGCAAGCAGCCGGCGCGGCCCGGAAGTACCGTTGCCCTGTGACGTCGGCCCCCGCAACACCTGAGCCGCTCACCCTCAATCCCTTCGAGCCCGGCTTCTTCGACAATCCGTACGAGCAGTACCGGCTCCTTCGCGAAGACGACCCCGTCCGCCCCGCGCTGGTCGCGGGCTGGATGCTTTTCCGGTACGACGACATCGTCCGATTACTGCGCGACCCGGCCTTGAGCGTCGAAGACGAGAACGTCACCGAGACCAGCCCCCGGAACGAGCTGGTTGCCGAGCTGATGGGCGACCGGGAGCCCCGCGGCCGCCGGGCGATCCTCAACCTCGACCCGCCCGACCACGACCGGATCCGCCGGCTGGTCTCGTACGCGTTCACCCCCAAGCGGATACAGGCGATGCGGCCGCAGGTCGAGCAACTCGTCACCGAGGCGCTCGACGCGGTGGCGGGGCAGGGCGCCATGGACGTCATCGCCGATCTCGCCTTCCCGCTCCCGTTCCAGGTGATCTCGGAGATGCTCGGCATGCCCGCCGGTGCCGACCGCGACCGGCTCCGCGCGTGGTCCAGCGCGCTCGTACGCACACTCGAGCCGATCATCGGCCCTGACGACATCGCCGGCGCGGTCGCGGCGTCGGACGCAATGAACGACTACGTGCGCGACGTGCTCGAGTGGAAGCGAAAAGAGCCGGGCGACGACCTGCTCAGCGCCATGATCGAGGCCGAGGAGGGCGGCGACCGGCTCACCGACGAGGAGCTACGCGACCAGGTGGTGCTGCTCTACATCGCGGGCCACGAAACGACGGTGAACCTGATCGGGAACGGCACGCTCGCCCTGCTGCGGAATCCCGGTCAGCTCCTCCGCCTGCGCGGCGAGCCGGCGCTCGATCAGAACGCGATCGAGGAGCTGCTCCGCTACGACAGTCCGGTGCAGTTCTCACGGCGCATCACGCTGCAGCCGGTCGAGATCGGCGGCCACGAAATCGAGGCCGGCTCGCTCGTGCTCACGTGTCTCGGCGCCGCCAACCACGATCCCGAGCACTGGGGCGCAACCGCCGACGACCTCGACCTGGGACGCGACGGTGCCGCCCTGCACGTGTCGTTCGGCAGTGGCATCCACCACTGCCTCGGGGCCGCGCTCGCCCGCGTCGAGGGTCAGTGTGCGATTCCCGCGCTGGTGCGACGCTTCCCCGACCTCGACCTCGCAACCGATGCGCCCGAGTGGAACGGGCGGATCGTGCTGCGCGGTCTTCAGCGCCTGCCCGTCAGCTTCTGACCGCCCGCCCTACGAGGCCCCGCCGTCCAGCACCGTCCCACAGGCGTTGGCGCCCCCACCGAAGAACCCGGTGCGGAACGCCGCCACCCGCTGGAACGCAGATCCCTGGTCGGGCGTTTCGGTGTCCACCTCGTCGCGGAAGGCGAGGAGCGCCTGGACGACCTCGTCGAGGTCGCCGGGCGAGAGCACAACCTGGTCCTCGGTTTCGATGAGGTTGTTG
>JBOGFL010000160.1:0-3814 GCA_050743285.1 Acidimicrobiia bacterium | reverse complement strand
GGCGGCGGCTCCGAGTGCGTCGCGATACCGCGCCGCATCCTCGGCCGCGGCCACCCGCGCCTCCCCGGCGACCCTGAGGCGAAAGGCCCGGCGTTCTCCGATCAGCGTATCGAGCAGCCCGGCGGTGCCGCCCGCCGAACGGGCCGCGATCTCGTCGTCGGTCAGGTCGCCCAGCTCGCGCAACAGGTCATGGACCTCGTCGGCCGAGCGGGCCGGCCGCGAGGACGGTGCCAACCGCTGCAATTCGAGCTCGAGCCCGGCGACGACGTCGGCGTCGAGCAGCTCGCGGAGCTCCTCTGAGCCGAGCAGATCGCGCAGGAGGTCGCGGTCGAGCGCGAGTGCGGTCGCGCGCCGCTCGGCGAGCGGCGCGTCGCCTTCGTACATGTAGACGGCAATCCACCCGAACAGCAACGACTGCGCGAAGGGCGACGCCCGGCCGGTCTCGGCCGGGACGACGCGTACCCGGCGGGAACGCAGGTCGCGCAGCACTTCCCGCAGTGCGCCGATGTCGAACACGTCGCGCAGGCACTCGCGGGTCGTCTCGAGAAGCAGCGGGAATGTCTCGTAACGCGACGCCACTTCGAGCAGGTCGGCGGCGCGCTGGCGCTGCTGCCACAGGGGCGTGCGCTGGTCAGGTCGGCGGCGGGGGAGCAGCAAGGCCCGGGCCGAGGCTTCGCGGAACCGCGACGAGAACATCGCCGTCGCCGGAAGCTGGCGGACAACGAGCTCTTCGACCTCGTCGGGGTCGATGAGCAGCTCGTCGACGGGAATCGACTCGACGGCTTCGGGAAGCCGGAGCACGATCCCGTCGTCGCTCCAGAGCACCTGCACGTCGAGGCCGAACCGGTCGGCCAGGCGGGCCTCGAGCGCGAGCGCCCACGGCGCGTGCACCCGCGACCCGAACGGGGACAGGACACACACCCGCCAGTCGCCGATCTCGTCCGGGAAGCGCTCGGCGACGACGGTGCGGTCGTCGGGCAGCGCGCCGGTTGCGTCCCGCTGCTCGTCGAGGTACCGCACGAGGTTCTCGGCGGCCAGGTCGTCGAGGCCCATCTCGTCGTGCAGGCGGGCCACCGCGTCGTCGTGGTCGGCGGCGCCGATCTCCCGCACGAAGGCGCCCAGCGCCCGGCCCAGCTCGAGCGGGCGGCCGGGCTTGTCGCCCTTCCAGAACGGCATCTTGGCGGGCTCGCCGGGCGCGGGCGAGACGATCACGCGGTCGTGGGTGATCTGCTCGATCCGCCACGACGACGCGCCGAGGAGGAACGTCTCGCCCGGGCGGCTCTCGTACACCATCTCCTCGTCGAGCTCGCCGACGCGCGTGCCCTCGGGCAGGAACACGCCGAACAGCCCGCGGTCGGGGATCGTGCCCGCGTTGGTGACCGCGAGGCGCTGGGCGCCGTCGCGCCCGCGTACCCGGCCCGCGACCCGGTCCCAGACGACGCGGGGTCTCAAGCCGGCGAACTCATCGGACGGGAACCGGCCCGCGAGCAGGTCGAGGACCGCCTCGAAGACATCGTCGGAGAGCTCGGCGTAGTTGGCGGCGCGCCGCATCAGTGCGCGCAGCTCGTTGACGTCCCACTCGTCGAGCGCGCACGCCGCCACGATCTGCTGTGCCAGCACGTCGAGCGGGTTGCGCGGGTAGTGCGTCTCCTCGACGAGGCCGGCGCGCATGCGCTGCGCGACCACCGCGGCTTCGAGCAGGTCGCCGCGGTACTTGGGGAAGATCTTGCCCCGGCTGGGGGCGTCAACCTGGTGCCCGGCCCGGCCGACGCGCTGAAGGCCGCGCGCCACCGACCCCGGAGACTCGACTTGCACCACGAGATCGACCGCGCCCATGTCGATGCCCAGTTCCAGCGAGCTGGTCGCCACGATCGCCCGCAGCCGCCCCGCCTTCAGGTCGTCTTCGATCTGGAGCCGCTGCTCGCGCGCCAGCGACCCGTGGTGCGCGCGTACCAGTTCGCCGGTCGCGGCCTCCCGCCCGCGCTCCTCGGCAAGCTCGTTGAGGCGGGCGGCCAGACGCTCGGCGAGGCGGCGCGAGTTGACGAAGACGATCGTGGAGCGGTGCGCCTCGATGAGGTCGAGGAGGCGGGGATGGACGTGGGGCCAGATGCTGGCGCGCGGCAGGGGTGCCGCCGCCGGTCCGGTGGGCGCCTCGTCCAGGACTTCGCCCAACGCGCCCATGTCTTCGACCGGGACGACCACCTCGAGCTCGAGGGGCTTGCGGGCCCCGGCGTCGACAATCGTGACCGGACGCGGGCCGGCGGCGGTCTGCCCGCCCAGGAAACCGGCGATCTCGTCGAGGGGCCGTTGCGTCGCCGACAGGCCGATCCGCTGCGGCGGGGTGGACGTCAGTTCTTCGAGCCGTTCGAGCGACAAGGCCAGGTGCGCGCCACGCTTGGAGCCGGCGACGGCGTGGATCTCATCGATGATCACCGTGCGCACACTGCGCAGCGCCTCTCGCGCCTGCGATGTCAGCATCAGGTACAGCGACTCGGGCGTGGTGATGAGCACGTCGGGCGGCGTACGCGACAGGCGCCGGCGCTCATCGGCGGGTGTGTCGCCGGTGCGGATGCCGACCGTCACGTCGGCGACGTCGGTACCGGCGCGGGCGGCGACGCGCCGGATACCCGCGAGCGGCGCCCGCAGGTTGCGGTCGACGTCGACGGCCAGCGCCTTGAGCGGCGACACGTACAGGACCCGGCACCGGGCCGCTGCGTCCGGCGCCGGTTCGGCGGTCAGCCGGTCGAGCGCCCACAGGAACGCGGCCAGCGTTTTCCCCGAACCGGTGGGCGCCAGGATGAGCGTGTGGTCACCGGCCGCGATGGCGGGCCAGCCCCGACGCTGCGCCTCGGTCGGCTCGGCGAAGGCCTCGTCGAACCAGCCGCGGACCGGCTCGGTGAACGCTCCCGGCGCGCACTCGTCGACGCGGCGATGGACATCGGGCATGAGTCCGAGAGTACCGTTGCCCGGTGACCGCTACCCGCGGGTCCGTGGGTCGCCGCGACGTGAGCGCGGACCGAGCACTTACCGACAGTGGCGACGTCTTCCGCCGGCTGGCGTCGTCGAGCCCGATCGGGATCCTGTTGTTCGACACCGAGGGCCGGCTGACGTTCGCCAATGAACGCTGGCGCGAGACGGTAGGGATCGGGTCGGATGAACCGGTCTCCGACTTCGACTGGATCGAGTTCATCCACCCCGAGGACTGTGAGGAAGTCGTCGGGACCGCCCGACACACGTCGGCCGGCGACGGGATCGCCGACCTCGAGTTCCGGTTCGTTCGCCGCGATGGGCAGCTCCGTTGGAGCCGGACCCGCTCCGCGGCGGTGTGCGACCTGAACGGTGAAGTCAGAGGCTTCGTTGCAACCTGCGAGGACATCACCGCCGAACGCGAAGCGGCCGAGACGCGCCACCGACTCACACAGGCGCTCGAAACCACACCCGACTACGTGGTCGTCCTCGAAGCCGACGGGCGCGTCGTGTACGCCAACGAGACAGTTCGTGAGGAGGCTGCGCTGCACGGCCGCGTCGACCTTGGCGCACTCGCCGCGCCCAGCACGTTCACGGCCGAGAGTTGGACGACGATCGTGCACGAGGCGTGGCCGGCATTGTGCGAGAAGGGCTCATGGCAGGGCGAGCTCACCGCGGTGCGTCGCGACGGAACGCCGGTGCCGGTGATCCTGTCGGCCCGCGCCCACCGCAGCGACGATGGCGAGGTCGTCTACGTCTCGGCCATCGCCCGTGACATCAGTGACATCAAGCGCTTCGAGCAGCAGCTCGCCAAGAGCGAAGCCCTCTTCCGCGCTCTGGTCGAGCG
>JBOGFL010000159.1:0-4296 GCA_050743285.1 Acidimicrobiia bacterium | reverse complement strand
TCGGGAGCATGTGTTGTTGGCCCGTCAGGTGGGGGTGCCGTCGATTGTGGTGGCGTTGAACAAGGCGGACATGGTCGACGACGAGGAGATCTTGGAGCTGGTCGAGCTCGAGGTGCGCCGGTCGGGCGCACGGCACGCCCGCAACGAACACCAAAGGTCCTGAACCCGGGGAGTCCGTCGAGATGGCGAAGGCGAAATTCGAGCGCACGAAGCCGCACGTGAACGTGGGGACGATCGGGCACGTGGACCACGGGAAGACGACGCTGACCGCGGCGATCACCAAGGTCCTGCACGACCAGGACCCGACGACGAACTACACGTCGTTCGACGAGATCGACAAGGCGCCGGAGGAGCGGGAGCGGGGGATCACGATTTCGATCGCGCATGTGGAGTATGAGACCGCGAATCGGCATTACGCGCATGTGGATTGTCCGGGGCATGCGGATTACATCAAGAACATGATCACGGGTGCGGCGCAGATGGACGGCGCGATTTTGGTGGTGGCGGCCACGGATGGGCCGATGCCCCAGACTCGGGAGCATGTGTTGTTGGCCCGTCAGGTGGGGGTGCCGTCGATTGTGGTGGCGTTGAACAAGGCGGACATGGTCGACGACGAGGAGATCTTGGAGCTGGTCGAGCTCGAGGTGCGGGAGCTGTTGAACGAGTACGAGTTCCCTGGTGACGACACCCCGATCGTGCGGGTGAGCGCGTTGAAGGCGTTGGAGGGTGACGAGGCGTGGACGGGCGGGATCCTGGAGTTGATGGAGGCCTGCGATACCTATATCCCGGAGCCGGCCCGGGATGTGGATCAGCCGTTCTTGATGCCGATCGAGGATGTGTTCACCATCACCGGGCGGGGGACCGTGGTGACGGGTCGGGTGGAGCGGGGGATCGTCAAGGTCGGTGAGGAAGTCGAGATCGTCGGGATCAGGGACACGACCAAGACGACCTGCACCGGGGTGGAGATGTTCCGCAAGCTCCTCGACGAGGGCCGCGCCGGCGACAACATCGGGGCGTTGTTGCGGGGCACCAAGAAAGAAGACGTGGAGCGGGGCCAGGTGCTGGCCAAGCCGGGCACGATGACCCCGCATACCGATTTCTCCGCCCAGGTCTACATCTTGACCAAGGACGAAGGCGGCCGCCACACCCCGTTCTTTTCGAACTACCGCCCCCAGTTCTATTTCCGCACCACCGACATCACCGGCTCGATCAACCTGCCCGAAGGCACCGAGATGGTCATGCCCGGCGACAACACCGAGATGACCGCCAACCTCATCGCCCCCATCGCCATGGAAGACGGCCTCCGCTTCGCGATCCGCGAAGGAGGCCGCACCGTCGGCGCCGGCCGCGTCACCAAAATCCTCAAGTAGGGAACGTGTCGCAGAAGATCCGCATCCGGCTGAAGGCCTACGACCACGAGATCATCGATCAGTCGACGAAGAAGATCGTCGAGACGGTCGTGCGTACCCAGGCCAAGGTGCGGGGTCCGGTGCCGCTCCCCACGGAGATTCACCGCTACTGCGTGATCCGTTCCCCCCACGTCGACAAAGACAGCCGCGAGCACTTCGAGATGCGCATCCACAAGCGCCTGCTCGACATCGTCGAACCCACCAGCAAGACCGTCGAGTCACTCCAGCGCCTCGACCTCCCCGCCGGCGTCGACATCGAGATCAAACTCCAAGAGGCCTGATCTCCCGGGCGCGAACCGCCGTCTCCGTGAGTTCACCGATGCTCGGGTGGCGGTCGAGGTGCAGTCACACCCGTAGCGCCCGAGGTCGACTCACCCGAGCAGCCGCGCTCGGAAAAGACGCGGCGCGCCGTCGTCGGGCACCATGGACCCGTGACGTCGGTGCCCATGACCGAGCCGGCACCGTTCGTCGGCCGGACACAAGAGCTCGCCTGGCTGCGCGCGTGTCTTGACGAGGCCGTTTCCGGCCAGCCCCGTCTGGTCCTGATCGAAGGTGACGCCGGCGTGGGCAAGTCACGGCTCGTCCGGCAGTTCCAGCGCGAGGCCGCCTCGCGCGGGATCGACGTCAGCACCGGACGCTGCCGGGAACATGCCGATCTCCCGTACCTGCCGTTCACCGGCTCGCTGCTCGTGCGGCTCGAGGAGGTCGCCCTGCACGACGACGAGCTCACGCCCTACGCCGGCGTCATCACCCGAGTCCTCGGGAAACTTCCCGGTGACGGTGACCCGCGCCCCGAGCGGGAGCAGGCGTGGCTGTTCCTCGCCGTCACCCAGACGACAGTCGCCCTCGCCCGCCGCCGGCCCCAGGTGCTGCTTCTCGATGACGTCCAGTGGGCCGACGGCCCGTCCTTGGACCTGTTCGCGCATCTCGTGCTCGAGAGCGGCGACCTCGGGCTACGCGAACCGGTCCCTTTGCTCGTCATCGCGACCCACCGGCCCGAACCCGACGGCACGTCACGCGCCGTGTTGGCGCGCCTCCGCCGCGAGGAACTCACCCGAACCCTGCGGGTCACTGGCCTCGGAGAAGGCGAGACCGATGCACTGATCCGCGCGCTGGGCGTCGACAGCGCCTCGCGCCGGCTTCTCCAACGTGTACACGCGGCGACGCGGGGCAACCCGCTCTTCGTGGAATACGTCGTTCGCTCGGTGCTCGTCCGAGCGGCGGCCCGGGGTGGGGAAGCCGCCGAGATCACCGACGCCGACCTGGCGGTGCCCGAAGAAGTCTCGACCGCGGTGGCCGGCCAGATCGCCACGGTCGGACCCGACTGCCGCGCCATCCTGGTGGCGGCGTCGTACGCCGGCGACCCGGTTCGTCTCGACGTGCTCGCGACGGCCACCGGCCGCACTCCCACCGAGATCGAGGCAGGATTGCTCGAGGCCGAGAACGCCGGACTTGTCACCCGGGACGGTGAACAGGTCGCCATCGCGCAGCCACTCGCGGCTCATCTCCTCCACGACCAGCCCGAGCCCGGCGAGCGCCGGTCGCTGCACGCACGCGTCGCATCAGCGCTCATCGAGGCCAACGGCGCCCCGATCGAGATCGCCGCCCATCTCGTCAAGGCCGGCTCGGCCGCTCGCGCCGCGACTGTTCGTGAATGGTGCGAGAGAGGGGGGGAGGAGAGCTGGCGGGCCTCAGCCTGGGACGACGCCGCCCGCGCGTTCGACGCCAGCGCCCAAGCCGCGGACGCGCTCGACGACGACGCAGGCGCGGCTGCGTTGCTGGTTCGCGCCGGCGCCGCGCACTACCGCAACATGGATCCGCAGCTCAGCGCGGCGCGTTTCGACGCCGCAATCGACCACTTTCGCCGGTTGGGCGACCTCCCCGGTGTGGCGCGCGCGCTGATGGAGCAGATCCACGCCCGTCTTGTGGGTGCGAGCTTCGGGACCGTCGTCGACACCTCGGCGCTGGAGGAGGTCGGCACCGAGCTCGACGATGCCGGTCTCGGCTTCCAGGCAAGAGTCCGGGCGCAGCTGGCGGAGACGCGCTGGGTCGCGGGACGAATCGACGAGGCCCGCGAGCTCGCCGGGCATGCGCTCGACGATGCGCGCGCCGAAGGGGCCCACGACGCCTTGGCCCGGACCCAGGTGACGCTGGCCGTCATCGAATGGATGGGGCTCGAACTCGCTGGCGCCGAGACGCACCTGCAGGAAGCGCTCGCCGCGGCGCGGGCCTCCGGGGATCCGTGGCTCGAAGGACTCGTACTCCCGAGACTGGCGCTCACGCGCCTGTGGCGGGGCAACCTCGACGGTGCCAACGAGGCCGCCGAGCTCGCCTGCGCGAACGCGGAGCGGACGCAGGATCTCGCCGAGCACAGCCTCGCGCTTGCGGCCCTCGTCGGCATTGCGGTCACGCGCGGCGAGTGGGACGAAGCCGAGCGCCTGGGCGAACGAGCCTGGATGTCGCTCCGCCTCGCGCAGTACTGGTGGGCCTCGTCTTTTGTGGCCGGAGCCCTCGTGTCGATGCGGAGCCGGCGCGGCGACCGGGCCGGCGCCCTCGAGGTGATCGACCGCTGGCAGCGCGCCCTTCCCGAGAGCGACGCCGCGCGTGTATTCGTGGCGTTCGCCCGTGACGTCGCGGCGGGCGACCCGCCGAGCGTCGCCGAGTTCCCTCCCGGCCTGCCCGTCGGCATCGGAGTTGTGCAGTGCCTGGCGGCCGTCGCCACCGAGGGCGATCCCGCCTCCGACGGCACCCTGGCCCGCCTCGCGACCGGTCTCGCGTTCGCTGAAGACAACGGGATGGTCGTCACCGAGGGCCTCGTGTACCTGGTGCCGCGGGCGCGCGGCGTCGCCGCCGCGCGGGCAGGACGCGTCGCCGAAGCCGAACGCCA
>JBOGFL010000158.1:0-4144 GCA_050743285.1 Acidimicrobiia bacterium | reverse complement strand
GAGCTTGCCTACGACACCGTCGTCGTCGGCGGCGGACGATTCGTGAAGAACATCGGCGATGCCGTCATGTTCGTGGCCGACGACACCGCCTCCGCCGCGGACATCGCGCTCCGGTTGGCGGAGGCGTCGAGCGGTGACGAGGTGCTTCCCGAGGCGCGAGCGGGGCTGGCCGCAGGACCGCTTCTCGCCCGGGACGGCGACTTTTACGGGCCCGTCGTGAACCTCGCCAGCCGCCTCACCGAGCGGGCCCGCCCCGGCAGCGTCCTCGTCTCGGCCGAGGTCCACGAAGCCCTGGCCGACAATCCCGACTTCGAGTTCCGACAGCTCCGGACCCGAAATCTTCGGGATATCGGCCGGGTCCCGGTATGGGTGGTGCGAAGCGCCTCCCGGTCCTCGGAATCCCGACAGGCGTCCCGCGGTTCGTAACCTCGTGCCTGTGCCCGAACCCCTCGATCGATCCGGTAACCCCCTCTGCCTGCTGACCGTTCACGCGCATCCCGACGACGAGGCGTCGAAGGGAGCCGCGACGGTGGCCCGCTACACCGCCGAGGGCGTGCGGACCGTGCTGGTGTGCTGTACCGGCGGTGAGGCGGGCGACATCCTCAACCCGGCTGTCGACACCCCCGAGATCCGGGGCGACCTGCCCGCGGTTCGCATGGCAGAGCTCCGGGCAAGCGTCGACGCCATCGGCTACTCGACGCTGCACATGCTCGGCTACCACGACTCGGGGATGCCGGAGACGGAGGAGAACGCCCGGCCCGACAACTTCGCCAACGCGCCCCTCGACGAAGCGGTCGAGCGCCTGGTGCAGATCATCCGTTCCGAGCGGCCGCAGGTGATCGTCACCTACGCGGATGACCGCGAGTTTTACCCGCACCCCGATCACATCCGGGTGCACGAAATCTCGATCCCGGCGTTCGAGGCGGCCGGTGACCCCGACCGTTTCCACGACGCCGGTGAGCCGTGGCAACCGGTGAAGCTGTACTTCACGGGCTTCTCACGCCGGCGCATCCAGACGCTTCACGACACCTACTTGGCCCGAGGCGAAGAGAGCCCGTTTCAGCAGTGGTTCGACCGGGGCCTTCCCGACCGCGAGCACAAATTCACGACCTTCGTCGACATCGGCGACCATCTCACCGCGCGCCGCGCCGCGTTGCTCGCGCACCGCACCCAGGTCGATCCCGAGGGCTTCTGGATGCGGCTGCCCGACGACGTCTTGCGCGAGATCTTCCCGTGGGACGAGTACATGCTCGACCGCTCGCTGGTCGACACCGGGCAGCCCGAAGGCGAGCCCGAGGATGACCTGTTCGAGGGAGTGCGCGCGCCGTCGGCAGTCGCAAGCGACCGTCAGTAGACTCACCTCCGACTGAAACAGGAGGGGGACATGTCGAAGTACCTGAGCCAAGAGTGGCTCGACGAGGGACGCAAGCTGGCCCAGGATCAGCCCGAGCGGCCCGGCGCCTCGACCCGGATGCAGTACGTCGTCACCGGTGGGCCCGAGGGTGACGTCAAGTACTACTGGGTGCTCGAGAACGGCAAGCTCATCGAGTCCCAGCTGGGCGAGCTTCCAGACGCCGAGATCACGATGACGCTGACCTACGACGACTCGGTGCAGGTCGCAAAGGGCGAGCTCGACGCCAACGCCGCCTTCATGCAGGGTCGCATGAAGGTGACCGGCAACATGGCCAAGCTCATGCAGCTGATGCCGCTCACCAACAGCCCCGAGTACAAGGCGCTGCAGGACAAGATCCGCGCCGTCACCGACTACTAGACGGCGGCCCGCGGGTAGCGCGTCAAGAGCTCGGGAACCGGCAGGACGATCTCGCCCTCGGCAGGGTGGCCGACGGCACTCGCCGTGCCGTTCAACCATGCCCGTCCGGCTACCGCGGCGAGGGCGGCGTCGATCTCGTCGACTCCCGTGAGCTCCACGACACGAACGCCGGCAACCTCGAGCGCGGCAATCCGCCAGGCGCGCTTGGCCGACCTGGCCGGTGCGCACGAGCCGCGCAAGGTCACCGCGCATGCGTAGGGGAAGACCTCCAGCGTCGCAACGTCCATCCCAACAGCCACCTTGAAGCACTCGAATCCGACGCGCATCCACTCGTAGAACGAATGCGACTCGCCCCGCTCGGCGTCGGGCGTGAAGAAACAATGGATCCCGAGTCGGAGGAGCGCGCGCTCGCACGCGCGGGACCGTTGTCCGGTGGGTGCCCACCGGGGTGGGCTGTCAATGGCGACGATGTCGGGCGGGAACTCTTCAAGCACGCGGCGCAACTCGGCGGGCACTGCGAGATGGGCGCGGTGGACCAACGTGCCGTCTTCGTCGATGGCGACCGCGTGGCAACCCTTGCGCACGCCGACGTCGACGCCGAGGGCGATGGTCACAGGCGCCGCCGGGCGGTTCGGAACACGCGACTGACATGGGCGCCGGCCCGGGCGTAGAAGCCGGCCGGCCCGACCCACGCGATGTCGGCAGTGGCGGTGCCGCCGTCGGCGAGGTCAGCACACACCGCGCCGAGGAGGACATAGCCCATTCCACCGTACCGGTGGTTCGGATCGGTCGCCATCGGGCCGATCCACCCACGGCGGTTGACCGAGTGGCAGCCGAAGCCGAGTGTCGCGTCGTTGACGCGCGCCACGAAGCAGGTGCCGCGCGCGACGGCTCTGACGACCTCGTCCTCCCAATGAGGAAACTCGGCCCGGGCCAGATCGGCCGCCCCCTCTTCGCTCTCGCGGACGATGTCGACTCCGGCCGGTGGCGCCTGTCGGAAGCCGGTGTCGATGGCCATGTTGAACTCGGCGCCGTAGGGCTCGAACCCGGTGGCCTCGAACAGCGCCAGCGCGCCAGTGAACGCGAAGTCGACCCCCGGCCACACGTACCGGGGGAGAGCGGTGCCCAGGTGGAGGTCGGCCGCGCCCTGCACGCGGGCCCGTTCGGCGGCCGTGTCGACAAGGGCGCGCCCGAGCCCCCGGCCCTGGGCGTCGGGCCGCACGGCCAGAAGCACGATCCCGGCACGCGCGTGCTCCCCGAAGCGTTTGACCGTGAGCACGACCGCGCCCCGGTCGTCGCCGAGCACCTCGGAGCCAGGCCCGAAGCAGCAAGTCGCGACGTCATCGATGGTGAGTCCCTCGTGAGGGAGCGCCGCCGCGCACAGCGTCGCCAGGCCCTCGGGTGTCATTGCTTACGAGCGCTGGAGTTCGCGCAGTTCCCGGTACCCGATCAGCGTTGCGCCGGCGCGCTCGACGAGATCTGGTAGCGACGGGTCGTTGCAGAGGTACGCGTGGTCTTCGACGCGACCGGCCCAGTCGGTATAGGCGGCCCGCAGCTCCTCGCTGTCCCGGGCCGGGTGCAGGTACACCTCGGTGACGCCCGGCTTGAGGTCGAAGAGCACCCGCTCGATGCGACGGCGGGCGCCGACCGGGCACAGCACGAAATGGTCGGGGAACACGATGTCGTCGGTGGCGGCCACGTCGCGAAACTGAAAGCCGACGGTGCGCTGCGCGCTGGCACCGGCCATCCGCAGCGGAAGACCGAAGTCGACGGCCAGCTCGGTGTACACGTCGAAGAACTCGGCCCGCAGTTGGAGCGTCCCCATGTGGCTGTCGAGATGACTGACGTCGAAACCCCAGTAGATCGCCCGCTCGATCTGCGCTCCGCACTCCTTTCGCACCTCGTCGATGTCGGCGTGGTCCCAGGTGTCTTCGAGCGTGCGGGGGAAGCCGCCGTCGCCGTCGAGGAGGCTGGGGGAGCGCGTGACCGGTCCCCAACGGTAGGTCTCCCACTCGGCGTTGAGCGTGAGGTGAACGCCGACGTCTTCGCCCCGGTACTGCGCGGCGGCGTCGCGCGCCCAGGGGCAGGGAACCATGAGCGACGCGCTGGTCGCGACGCCGTGCCGGAGCGCGTCGTAGACCGCGACGTTGGCGGAGTGCGTAGAGCCGAGATCGTCGCAGTTGACGATCAGCAGCTTGGCGTCGGGCGCGTGCCCGAGACGCTCAGCGAGCGAGGCCACCAGGTGATCGTAGCGAGCTACGAGCGAACGAGCCGGAGAACAAGTCACCCGCTTTGGTCACTTGATCGCGGTCCGCGAACGGCAGGTTGACGATGAGTTCGTCGACGCCGGCCTCGAAGAGGCCGCCGACCCGG
>JBOGFL010000157.1:0-2607 GCA_050743285.1 Acidimicrobiia bacterium | reverse complement strand
GTGGCGTAGCCGCAGGCTCCACAGTCGTAGTTGGGCGGATACCAGTCGGCGATGCCGACGAAGAGCACGGCGTCGACGGTTTCGGCGACGTCGGCGTCGCGGAACCAGATCGTCTCGCGACGTTCCTTGCCACGGGCGCGCATCCAAGCCGAAAGCGACTCGAGGGTGCCGCGGTCGTCGACGATGACGGTCTCGACGAACAGGTGCTTACCCTGCAGAAAGAGCTGGCCGCCGGACTTGGGCGCGGTGATGGCAGCGGCGGCCATGAGTTTGGCGACCTGGCGGACGGTGTCGGCGCGGAGCGCCTCGTAGTCGAGATGGTCGCTCATGCCGGCTTCGTCTCGAGTTGCTGGGCGCACCATGCGTAGAGCGCGTCGTAGACGAAGCTCGCTCGGTCGAGGAGCCGGTGGTCGTTGGATTCGACGTCGAGACCGCCGAGTCCGATCGCGAGCAGCCCGGGGCCGGCGGGGTCGGTGTGCAGCTCGCCGTCGATGTCGGCGGCGTGCACGATCCGTGCGAGCCGCGCCAAGGATCGATCGTGGCTCAGGCCGAAGACGTCGATGAGAACTTGGAAGGTGCATTGCTCTGCACGATGATCGAACTCTGCGCCCGGCGCGTCGAAGGAATGTGCGCCCTCGCGGGCGGCAACATCCAGGACGTCGTTAGCCGAGACGTAGAGGATCTCGGCGTCAGGATCGATGAATCGGCGGATCAGCCATGGGCAGGCAATGCGGTCGGTCTTGGGACGCGCGCGGGTGACCCATTTCATGGGCGTGTCTCCTCTGCGGGTGGGTTCGGCGGGAAGGGGGCGTGGTCTGGGAGGCTCGACAGGTTGAGGTAGCCGCCGGCGATCTCGTAGCGCGTGATGGGCAGGTAGTCGACGGATTGGTGCACGTCGGATGCCGTGAGCGCATCGCGTTCGGGGGTCGCGATCCAGGCGTCGAAGACCTCATGGCTCGGCCACAAGGTGAGGACCACCGCGTCGCCTCCACCGTTCGTCGGTTCGAAGACCAGTTCGGCGAGGATGCCGTGCGCCTCTCGCACCCCGCGTCCCTCGGCTATCCAACCGAGATACCGGGCCCGCTGATCGGCGGGTATGTGGACGGTGCGAAGGCACGCGATCATGTCGACTCGCCTATCTCGACGCCCGACGGAGTGCTTGCGGCCCTCCCGTCGCCGGGAACGTCCACTCGGGAGAACCACCGCCAAAGGATCAGGTCGTACACGCTCTTGATCGAACCGGCGATCACAAACGGCAGACCGAGCGCGACCGATTGCGCCGCCCCCGCCAGCGCCGGGCCGGCCGGTCGCACGAGATAGCGCGCGGTGTTCGTGTACGCGGCCGCCACGGTGCGTTCTTCGGGGGTAACGAGGGCCATGACGTAGGCCTGGCGTGTCGGAACGTCCATTTGCGACAGCGCGGTACGGGCAAGGAGCAACCCGACCGCGACCGGCAAGGTCGGCGCGAACGCGATCGCGGTCAGGAGGAGATTCGAGGGCAGATGAGTGAACACCATCGTGTGCAACAGTCCGAAGCGCCGGGCGATACTCGCAGCGACGAGGAACGATCCGGTCTGCAGCACGCCGACCGCGAAGAACACCAGACCGACGGTCCCCAGCGAGACGCCGAATCTTTGCGCGAGCCAATAGGCGATGAACGCCTGCACGACGAACCCGCCGCCGAACGAGTCCAGCGCGAACAGTCCCGCCAACCTCGTGACGACGCCGCGCGAGGCACCCAGAGGGGGGGCCGCTCGTGAGATCCGATGAGGGCGGGGGGTGGTTTCGATGCCTTCAGTCAGTGAACGAGCGACCGTCGCGCCGGCCAACGCAACCGGAACGAACACCAGGAAGAACCAGCCGTTGGCGGGCGCGCCCGGCCACCAGCCGTGGAGCAACGAGAGGCCGCCCGCCAGTAGCGCACCCAGCGATCCCGCCGCCGATGCCACGGCGTTGTAGACGCCGAAGCCGCGGACCCGTGCGTCGCCGCTCAACTCGGTCGCGAGGATCGATTGCTCGAGCGATGTGAACGGCCCGGACTCGGTTACCTCGGTCGATAGTGCACCCGTGAGCGCGAAAGCGATCAACAGCCACGCAGCACTCGAAACCGCAAATGCGACACCCACACACGCGAGCGCGACATAGAGCGCCACGTAACAGCGGCGCCTGCCCACGCGGTCGGCGTACCGGCCGATGAGCACGGATGCCAGCACTGTCCCGGTAACGACCGCGGCAATGATCAGCCCGGCTTCGGTGGAGGAGAACCCCCGTTCGTCGAGCGTCACACCGAGCAGCACCGACCCGAACCCGTAGGCAAGTGCTCGCAATGCTTGAGCCACGAGCACACGACGCGCATCAGCGGTGAGACGACTCGCGCTCACGCCGGATCACGGCCCAACAACAAGGCGCGCCGTCGGTACTCGTAGAGCCCGTCGAACAACGGACCAGTCACGGCCAAGATCTGGTCGTCGGCGAGAACCATGGACAGGCCGCGGCACACGATGTCGAGACCAGCAGCCTCAGGCGCGTCGTAGCGGTCATCCGCGAGGTCGGCCTCGTGCACCGCCTTGCCGATCTCCCACAGCACCGGATCGGAGAGTTCGTGGC
>JBOGFL010000156.1:0-2672 GCA_050743285.1 Acidimicrobiia bacterium | reverse complement strand
GTGACGAGGTGACGCTCGCCGGCTGGCTCGGGCCCCTTCGGGACTTCGACCGGTACCTCCGGTGGCGGCACGCGGTCGGCCGGCTCGATGCCACCGACCTGCTGGCGTTCGGCGAGGCGCGATCGTGGTTGTGGCGAACCGCGAACGACGCGCGCGCCGTGGTTCTCGCCGGGAGCGCGTCTCTTCCGGCGACCGAGCGTGCCCTGATCGCCGGGTTCCTTCTGGGCGACACGCGCGGGATCTCACCCGCGGTCGACGATCAGTTTCGCGATGCGGGGCTGACCCATCTCCTCGCCGTCTCGGGCGCCAACGTCGCGTTCGTGCTCTCACTGGCCGCGCCGGCGCTCCGGCGTTTCGGGCTCCGCGGCCGGCTGGTGGGTGGGCTCTCGATCCTCGTCCTGTTCGGGACGATGACGCGGTGGGAACCGTCGGTGTTGCGGGCGACGACGATGGCAGCCGCGGCGATGCTCGCGGTCTACCTCGGGCGTCCCACCGCCGGCCTGCGGGTGCTCGCCCTGACCGCGGGCGGGTTGCTCGCCGTCGATCCATTCCTTGTCCACTCGCTTGGCTTCCTGCTGTCGTGTTCAGCGAGCGCCGGCATCCTCGCGCTCGCACCCCGCCTCGTCGCCTGGTTTCCGGGGCCGCGCTGGGCGCGCGAGGCGCTCGGCGTGACCACCGGCGCGCAACTCGGGGTCGCACCGGTGCTGATTCCGGTCTTCGGCTCGATGCCGGTCGCGGCAGTGCCGGCCAACCTCCTCGTCGCCCCGGTCGTCGGTCCCTTGACCGTCGGCGGCCTCGCGACCGGAGTCATCGGCGGCGTCGTGCGGCCGTGGTGGCCGGGCGGCGCCGGTCTCCTGCAGCAACCGGTTGGGCTGCTCGTTCGCTGGGTGATGTTCGTCGCCGATCTCGCGTCACGGATTCCGGTTGCGGTCGACGCGCGCGCCGCCAGCGGACTCGTCGCGCTGATCGCGCTGACGGCGGCCGCGACCCGGACGCGTATGCTCCGCCGGGATGCCCCGGTTCCGGCTCGGTGAGCGTGCCCTCGACCTCACTGGCCGCACCCTCGTCATGGGTGTCCTGAACCGCACCCCTGACTCGTTCTGGGACCGTGGCGCGACCTTCGCCTTCGACGCGCTCCTCGAACGGGCCGAGGTGCACGTCCGTGGCGGCGCCGACCTTCTCGATATCGGCGGCGTTCGGGCCGGACCCGGGCCCGCGGTCAGTGAAACCGAGGAGCTCGACCGCGTGGTCCCCGCCGTAGCCGCGCTCCGCCGACGTTTCGACGTCGCGCTCTCGGTCGACACCTGGCACGCCAACGTTCTCGACGCCGCGTGCGAGGCGGGCGCGGTCGTCGGGAACGACATCAGCGGGTTCGCCGATCCCGAGTATCTGCGGGTCGCGGTGGCCCGGGAAGCGTCGGTGGTCGCAACACACATCCGCTTGCAACCCCGTGTTCCCGATCCCGAGCCGACCTACGCCGATCTCGTGGGGTCGGTCGTTGACTTCCTTCGCGCCTCTGCCGGCGCGGCCGAGGCCGCCGGCCTTCCACCCGACCGGATTGCGATCGACGCCGGGCTCGACCTGGGGAAGACGGCGGTCCAGAGCGCGGTGCTCCTCCGCGAGAGCGAGGCGCTGGCCGGCCTCGGGTACGCGCTGCTGCTGTCGGCCTCCAACAAGCGGTTTCTCGGTGAGCTGCTCGAGCTCGACGTGGGCGAGCGCCGCGAGGCTTCGCTGGCCGCGGTTGCCTACGGCGTCATGCGCGGCTGCCGGATCGTGCGTGTCCACGACGTCGCCGCAACGGTCCAGGTCTGCCGCGTCGTCGAAGCTTTGCTCGCGACCGGCCGCAACCCGGCACCGGTCCGGTGAGCGAGCCGGTGTACCTGGTCGGCGCCGCCGATCCGGTGTTGCGCGACCGGGCGGTCGAGGATCTCGTCGGCGAGCTCATCGGCGACGACGACCGGGGCTTGGCGGTCGAGGACGTCGCAATACCAGGCAAGGGCGAGAAGACCGACGACGACGACGGCGAGGACCGTGGCGACCGTGGCGACCGTGGCGACGAACGGCCGCAGGCGGTCGCCGCGGCCCGGGCCGCGGACGCAGCGCAGAGCCCGCCGTTCCTGACCCCGAGCCGGATCGTGGTGGTCCGCGACATCGGCAACCTCACCAAGGCCGACGCCGCGCCGCTCGTCGAGTACCTCAGCGCACCGCTCGAGACGACTGCGCTCGTTCTCGTCGCCGGCGGCGGCACCGTGCCCGCCGATCTGACCAAGGCGATGAAGGCGGCCGGCGCCGAGCAGGTCGGGCCCGGGTCGGAGAAGACGGGGGATGTCGTGGCCGAGGCGCTGAGCGACTCGGGCCTCGAGCTCCGGCCCGACGCGGTCAAGCGGCTCGCCGCCCACGTCGGTGAAGACCCCGGTCGCGTCCAGAGCCTCGTCGATGTGCTCGCCGCTGCCTTCGAACCCGGCGTCGTCCTCGGCGTCGACGACATCGAGCCGTACCTCGGCGAGGCCGGCCCGGTGCCCACCTACGAGCTCACCAACGCGATCGAAAAAGGCGATGTCGCGGGCTCCCTCGCGGTGTTGCACCGCCTCCTACGCGCGTCGAGCTCGCAGCACGCCAAGCCGATGCATCCGCTCCAGGTGATGGTGTCGCTCCAGAACGCGTACCGGCGT
>JBOGFL010000155.1:0-1548 GCA_050743285.1 Acidimicrobiia bacterium | reverse complement strand
GGGCGTTCGTCGGGGGTATCGGCGTCGCCGTCGGAGAGGCCGGGCGCATCCGGCGCCCCTGCGCTCGCGAGCGCGGTCGCGGTCACGGTTGCCGGACGGCCGGCCCGGGCGAGCAGCTCGGCCCGATCGTGCTGCCACCGGTCTCGGGGTTCGGGCGCGGGGGCCGGGACGGGAGTCGGTGACGGTCGTGCTGCGAGCTCTCCGACCTCGAGCCGGGTCAGCGGAACTTCCTCGAGGCGCTCGGCGATGCGGACCGCATCGCAGCGTGTCTGGCTCGCCTTGCGGTGCAAGCTGACGAATAAGCGGTCCCGGGCACGCGTCATGGCCACGTACAACAGCCGGACGCGCTCGGCTTCCTCGTGCCGGCGCTCGGCCTCGAGGCGCGCCTCGTAGCCCTCGGTGGCAACCCGCGAATCGGACCGGCCGACGTTCACCTCCAGATCGCCGCCGGGCGCAAACAACACGTGGGGATGCCGCAGCATCGGATCGACGTTCAGGCCCGCGACGACCACGATCGGAAACTCGAGGCCTTTGGCACCGTGCACGGTAAGGATGCGCACCGCATCGTCATCGCGTTCCGGGACCACCACCTCGACGGCGCGCGCCCGCTCGTCGGCCTGCAACTGCACCCAGTCGATGAAGCCGCGCAAGCCGGGTCTGCCGGCATCGTCCCAGGCGCGGGCTTGCTCGACGAAGAACCGGATCCGCCGCCAGTGGTCGCGAGGGCGACGGCGCGCGCAGGCAAGCTCGAGGAACCGGCACTCGGTGACCACGGTGCCGACCGTCTCGCTCACGCTCTGCCACCAGCGCCGCCCGTGGAGCGCGTACAGGTGACGGGCACCGGCCACCGCGGGATGCTCCGGGTCGAGGTCAGGCGGCGGATGCAGCCGGTAGTCGAAGCGACCGCCGGAGCGACGAAACGCGATCAGGTCGGCGTCACTGCAGCCGAACGCAGGTGAACGAAGGGCCGCAACGACGGCGATCTGGTCGGTGGGGTCGTCGATCGCGGTGAGTATCGCAAGCAGGTCGCGCACTTCGGCGGTCGAGAAGACGAGTGACTGACTTTCGATGCGGGCCGGAATGTCGTGCCGCTCGAGGGCATCTTCGAGCGCGGCCAGGGCGGTGCGGGTCGGAAGCAGGATGGCGACGTCGTCGAGTCGGGCCGGTCGCTCGCTGTCGTTCTCGTCAGCCACTGGCCAACCCTCGGCCCGAATGCGGTGCAGAAGCGCCGCGATCTCGTCGGCTTCGGCGGCGCGGATCTCGGCGATCTTGCCGTCAGCGGCGTTGCCGAGAAAGCCGACCACCGGGGCGTTACCGCCCATCGCCTCGCGCCAGGCGGCGAGGTCGACCGGGGCGGCTTGGGTTCCCTTGGTGCCCGCCTCGAGCAGGGGGCGGAACAACGCATTCGCCAGGTCGAGGATCTCGGGCACCGAACGGAAGCTCTGCTGCAACACGACCGGAACGTGGGCCAGCCGTTCGCCGGCCTCGAGGTAGAGCCCGAGGTCGGCGCGGCGGAATCGGTAGATCGACTGCTTCGGGTCGCCCACG
>JBOGFL010000154.1:0-9489 GCA_050743285.1 Acidimicrobiia bacterium | reverse complement strand
ACTGGCTCGGCACCGACCGGCTCGGCCGGGATCTCCTGGCCCGAACGATCTGGGGCGCCCGGGTCTCGTTGGTGGTGGGATTCGTGGCCGTGGCCTGCGGCCTGGTCGTCGGCGGCGCGATCGGAATGCTGGCCGGCTACTACCGCGGCTTCTTCGACCGGTTCGTCATGCGGGTCGTCGACATCCTCCTCGCGTTCCCCGCCATCGTGCTCGGGCTGGCCTTGGTCACGTTCCTCGGGCGGGAATTCCAGAACCTGCTGATCGCGATCGCCGTGCTGTCCATCGCCCCGATCGCCCGCCTCGCGCGCGCCAACACCCTGCAGTGGGCGCAGCGCGATTTCGTCCTGGCCGCGAAGGGCCTCGGCGCCAAGAGCCGTCGGATCCTCCTGCGCGAGGTGTTCCCGAACGTGCTCCTCCCGATGGCTGCTTTGGCGTTGCTCGGCGTCGCCATCGCGATCATCGCCGAAGGCACGCTCGCGTTCCTGGGGTTGTCGGTGGAAGACCCGACCTCGACGTGGGGGAAGATGATCTTCGCCGGCAAGGGCGAGCTCGAAACCGCACCTCAGTCGGCGTTCGTCCCCGCGGCCGCGATGTTCTTGACGGTGCTCGCGTTGAACTACGCCGGCGACCGTCTCCGTCAGTTCGTCGACGTCCGCGAGGGCAGCCTTTAGGCCCGAGGACGACACGGCGCGCCTCCCGTGACTGGTAGCGTGCCGGGATCAGAAAGTACGGGGGCGTGTCCGCGCGATGCTCTCCCGGCACGAAGGCAAGACAAGGGGAAGCAGCGAGTTGGCAACCGGCACCGTCAAGTGGTTCAACAGCGAAAAGGGATACGGCTTCATCGCCCGTGAGGGTGGTGCCGACGTTTTCGTGCACTACTCCCAGATCCAGTCGTCGGGCTTCCGTTCCCTCGAGGAAGGCCAGAAGGTCGAGTTCGACGTCGGCCCGGGCCGAAAGGGTGAAGAGGCGCAGAACGTTCGCCTGATCTGACGCAAGGCGACGTACGTCGCGCGACAATTCAACACGCCCGGGGGGCGCGCATGACGACAGCCGGGATACCCGCGGCGACGCCCCGTCCGGTGGCGGCCAAGCTCGTGATCCCGCTTCTGGCCGGCGCCGCGGTCGCGGTCCTTCTCGGCGTATACGGCAAGCAGCACGATCCGACCTTGGAACAGCCGTACACGCTTTTCTTCACCGCCACGATCAACCTCAAGGTTTGGTTCGCGTCGATCGCGGTGCTCTTCGCGCTCGTGCAGATCCTCACCGCGCTGCGCATCTACGGGAAGGTCAAGATTCCCCGTACCGAGCCGTCATGGCTGGGCAGCTTCCACCGCCTGTCCGGCACGCTCGCGTTCGGGTTTACGCTGCCGGTTGCGTACCAGTGCTTGTGGGGGCTGGGATTCCAGTCGGCGACAACACGCGTGCTGATCCATTCGATCACCGGCTGCTTCCTGTACGGAGCGATCGCGGTCAAAGTGCTCTTCGTGCGCGAGCGCGGACTCCCGGGCTGGGTGATACCGGTCGCGGGCGGATTCGTCTTCGCCGCGTTCGTGGTCGTCTGGTGGACGAGCGCGGTCTGGTTCTTCCAGAACTACGGTGACCTCGGCCTCGAGCTGTTCTAGGACGGGCGGATGTTCAAGCGAATTGTCGTCGTCGTCGAGATCCTGGCGCTCGCCGCCGCCGCCGGGTTCGTGATCGCGCTGTTCGTCTACGACCCCGGAGGCGGAGGCGGAGGCGAAGGCGAGGCCACCGAAGGGTCCGAGATCTTTGCCGCGAGCTGCGCCGGCTGCCACGGTGCCGACGGCGGCGGTGGAACCGGCCCGCAACTGTCGGACGGCGCGGTCGTCGCCGCGTACCCCGACCCCGCCGACGAGGCGGTGGTTGTCAACGACGGCCGGGGCGCAATGCCGGGGTTCCAGTACGAGCTGACGCCCGAGCAGATCGCGGCGGTCGTCGAGTACACCCGCACCCTCTGAGCCGTTTCGCGCGCCGGCCACATGCTCGGCCGCAACGCACAAACGGTTCACGGGGGCCAGAAGGTGCCGCGGACCACCGGCAAGCAGCCCATGCGTTCGTACACCGGGCGCGTCGCCCTCGGCCGGGCCGGTTCCCCAGCCGTCCTCGACCTGCTCGGCCACGCGGTCAGATCCCGTAGAGCGCGCGGCAGTTCTCGCCCGCGATGCGAGCCTGTTGCTCGGGGGTGAGGCCGTCCATGGCCTCGGCCAGCTCTTCGGTCACGCCGGGGAACTTGGCGTCGGGGTGCGGGTAGTCGCTGGCCCATACGATCCGCTCCGCGCCGACGAGCGGCGAGTTGGCGCTGAACGCGAGGGCCGATTCGTCGGGGTCGAAACTGATCCAGCACTGGCGCCGGAAGTACGCCGACGGCTCCTGCCGCAGGTTCGGCACGTCCCACTGGAAGATCTCGTAGTGGTGATCGAGTCGCTCGAGCCACGGCACGATCCACCCGCCGTTCGCCTCCAGGAACACGATCTTCAAGTCGGGAAAGCGTTCACAGACGCCGCCCGCCAGCAGGAACGCCATCGAGCTCATCATGTCGAACGGGTTCGAGATCGCCTGCGTGAAGTAAACGTTGTCGATCGTGCTGGCGGGTCCGTCGGGGACGGGCATGGCGGAGACGCGTAAGCGGTTGAGGTGCATCCCGAGGCACGCGCCGGGCAGGTCGGCCATGAGGAACGGGTGGAGGCCGATCGGTACGCCGGCGTCGGACGCGGCCCGCCAGAGCGGGTCGTAGATCTCGTTGCTGAACGGGCGCCAGTCCTCGGTCGGGTTCGGTCGCAGCATGATGCCGACGATCCCGGGTTTGGTTGCGACGCGCCGGATCTCGGCGGCAGCCCGCTCGAGATCTTGCTGCGGCACGATGGCGACGCCGAACAGCCGGCCGTCGCCCCCGGCGACATGATCGGCGAGCCAGTCGTTGTAGGCCCGGCACTGGGCGTCGGCGAAGTCGACGTCGGGCAGACCGGCGATGCCGAGCAGCATGGTGGGGTACACCACCGATAGGTCGATGTGGTCGGTGTCCATGTCGACGAGCCGGGCGTGGGCGTCGTAGGCGGCGGGGCGGACCTCGGTGTACTTCAGCTCGCCGCGCTGCGCCCGCTCCCGCTCCTCGAGTGACAGGCCCGCGGTGCCGGCCAGCGCGAGGCCGTTGGCCGAAATGCGCGAGTCGCCGTAGACGCACCACTGGTGGCCGTCGACGTCGGTCTCGATGTGCCAGATGCGGTCGCGGTACTCGGCGGGCGCGTAGTCGAGCATGCCGACGGGGTGCTCGAGGACGTGGCCGTCGGAGTCGACGAAGCGGAGTCTCGCGGCGGTGGCGGTCGCGCTCATGGTCTCCCTCGGTGCCGTTTTGCGCGGAGGCTACTGCGACCCCGCGAGCACCGCAGAGAGCCCGGAGCAGTCCGGAAGGATGGTCACCACCGGGTCACCGGCCGGGTCGGCGGGGGCGGTGCCGTCGGGCCAGTGGCCGGGCCGGTCGAGGTAGATGGGCCGGATGCCGACCGCGCGCGGGCCCTCGACGTCGGGTCCCCAGGTGTCGCCGACGAACGCGGCTTCGTTCGCCTCCGCACCGACCTTGGTGAGGGTGTGCTCGAAAATGCGCGGGTGCGGCTTTCGGGCTCCGGCCCAGGCCGAGGAGACGAGCACGTCGAAATGGTCGGTCAGACCGGCCTCTTCGACGGCCTCGGCGAGGTCCCAATCCCAGTTCGAGCACACTGCCAGCCGGTACCCGTCGGCTCGCAGCTGCGTCAGGGTCCCCGCGATCTCGTCGTAGGGCTCGAGCACACGGGCCTGACTGCCCTCTCGCAGCTTGTGCACGATCATCTCGTATTCGCCCGGGTGCACGTCGGTCTCGGCGAGCATTCCGAGCAGCCGTTGCTGGGTCCAGGCCAGGTAGCGCTCCCGGCTCGTCGAGTGCTCGGGGTGCTCGATGCCGTCGAAGCCCTCGTTCCACCAGCGGGCCTGCAGATCGGGCGCGAGCTCGTACCCGTGCTCGTCGAGCACGTCCGAGAGTGACACCCACCGAGTGGCACGAGCGAGCGTCCCGTAGAAATCGAAGAGAACCGTGCGGATGCTTCGAGTCTAGGGACGCGGAAGCATGACGCCGTCGGGCAGTTGCGACGCACATGCTCCCGGTACACCTCGATGAGCGGCTCGTAGCGCTCTTCAACCCGCTAGGGTCGCTCCCGTGCGCCGGGGCCTGTTGGTCGGAACACTGCTCATCGCCGCGCTCGGCGTCGCCTGCGATGACGACGGCGGCGGGAGCAGCACGACCACCGACACCAGCGGCACCGACACCGGCGGCCAGACCGGCGCCGGCTTCACGCTCGAGAGCTCGGCGTTCGAAGACGGCGGTGACATTCCCGACGAGTTCACCTGCAACGGCGACGACACCTCGCCGCCGCTCGAATGGTCGGGCGCGTCGCAGATGGCGATCGGCTACGCGCTCGTCATGGAGGACCTCGACGCCAACGGGTTCGTGCACTGGGTGCTGTTCGACATTCCCGGCGACACGACAAGCCTGGCGGCCGGTGACGACGGCGGCGGCACCGTGGGCTCGAACCAGCTCGGCACCCAGCGCTATATCGGGCCGTGCCCGCCTTCGGGCAACCACGAGTACCAGTTCACGCTGTACTCGCTGTTCGAACCGCTGGACCTCGGGCCCGAAGCGACCGCCGAAGATGTCAAGAACGCCGCCCGCGGCGCTCCGTCTACGCAGCTATCCGGTTTCTACGCCGCCCCGCCGACCACCGCCGGTACCTGATTCAGCCACCACCGGACGGTCGTCGGCGAGCCAGACCACTGCTTTGCTCATGTCGATGAAGCGCTGCTCGTCCTCGAGGAGCGCCTGCCCGGCGGCCTGACCTTCGGGCGTGGAGGCGGCGGCGATGAGGTCCTCGAGTGAGTCGAGCCAGACCAAGGCGACCCCGTCGAACTCGGTCTCGCGGGTGCCGCGGCTCTGACGCAGGGCGTCAGCGACCGGGCTCGTGCGCGTGTGCAGCTGGTGGTACTCGCGGATACGCAGCGTCTCGGCGTACCGGGCGACGAGCGGTCCGTGCTCGTCCCACCAGTAGCGCTGAAAGTCTTCGCGGCTGACATCGTCCTTGCGAACCAGGCAGAACACGATGGTGATCACCGTGGGACGGTATCCGTGTGTGACAGGCTCGTCCGGTGGCGGTCGTGCTGGCCCTGGTTTCGGCGTTCTTCGTGGCGCTGTCGTCGGTCCTGCAGGCCCAGTCGGCCGAACAGGCTCCGGCGGAGGAGTCGTTGCGGCTCGGGCTGATCCTGTATCTGGTGCGCCGACCGTGGTGGCTCGCCGGCATCGCGCTCGCAGGAGTCGGGTACGTGTTCCATGCACTGGCCCTGGACCGGGGCGGGCTGGTCGAGGTCGAGCCGGTCCTGGTCACCTCGCTCGTGTTCGCCCTCCCGCTGGGTGTCGTGCTGTGCGGCCAGTCCCTCGGGCGGCGCGAGGTGCTCGGCACCCTGGCCGTCGTCGGCGGGATCGGGGGCTTCCTTATCGGCGCCGACCCGTCCGAAGGGCGCTCGACGACGTCGGGCGCGGCGTGGGTGGCTGCATTCGTCGCGATCGCGGTTGCGGTCTCGGTTCTGCTCGCCATCGGCCGGCGCGCCCAAAGCCCTGCAGTGCGGGCGACCGCGTTCGGTGCCGCGGCCGGGAGTTCCTTTGCGCTGAGCGCGGTTCTCACGAAGTCGCTGACCGGCGTGCTCGGAGAAGGAATCGACGCCACCGTCACGAGCTGGGTGCCGTACACGATGATCGTCGTCGCGGTCGTCGCCCTCGTCGTCGGGCAGAGCGCCTTCCAGGCCGGGCCGCTCGCCCCCGCCCTCGCGCCGTACATCGGGCTGAATCCCGTGGTCGCGGGCGTGATCGGGATCCTCGTGTTCGACGAGAAGGTGCACTCGAGCCCGGCCTCGCTCGCGGCGGCGATCTCCGGCGCCGGCGTCACGGTGGTCGGGATTCTCGTGCTGGCTGGCTCGCCGGTCGTCGCGGCGGCGGAGCGCGGGCGCGAGGCCGCGACCGGGCGGTGACCGCTCGCTTCCGTTCTGGGCAACTACGGCGGCGGCCGGATGGATTGAAGGGGCTCGAGCCCGGCGAGGGCGCGGCACGTGCGGATGGCGAGCGCCACCAGGGTGAGGGTCGGGCCGTAACCGGCCGACGTGGGGAACACCGACGAGTCGGCGCACACCATGTTCTCGACGTCGTGGAAGCGCGACCACGGGTCGACGACACTGCGGGCGGGGTCGCCGCCCATGCGACACGTCCCCATGATGTGGCGGGAGACGGGAGTGGGGCCGCGGGTCTCGGCAGGGTCGCCGGGAAGCGGCGGTGACGTGCTGCCGATCGTGAACGTCGCGCCCATCGTCGTGAGGATGCGCTCCAACTGGGGGGCGTAGTAGCGGCTGGCGGCGATCTCGTGACGATGCGGCCGGTAGGTGACGCGGCCGGCGGGTGTGCCCCAGACGTCGCGTACACCCGGGTCGAGATCGATGCGGTTCGTCGTCTGGGGGAGGTCCTCGCCCTGGACGGTGAACACCCACATCCGGTCGCGCATCGTTGATTCGAGCATCAGCCGGGAGTGGGCCTCGCCGGGAGGGAGGTGGACCGCCTCCAGGATGGGTCCCGCCGCACCGCCGTGCTCGACGATGCCGGCTCGGAACCACGGCAGGTCGTCCTCGCGTGCGGCGGCGCGGACCGCGTTGTCGACGAGCATGTGGTCGTCATGGAGGTGCGTGACCGACCGACCGCGGTGTCCATGGAGCCGGAACGGGAACGAGCCGATCACGTAGGTCTGGAAATGGAACATCAAGTACCGGCCGACGAGTCCCGACGAGTTCCCCACGCCGCTACGCAACAGCAGGCGGGGCGTCTCGAACGCGCCCCCCGCGAGGACCACATTGTCGGCCGATACCTCGCGCGTTTCACCCTCGGCATCGATGTACCGCACGCCGCGGGCACGGCGGCCCGAGCTGCCGAGCAGTACGTCGGTCACGTAAGACTGGGGCCGAACCTCGCAGCGACCGGTACGGAGCGCCCGCCGCAACGGGCCAACCGGGTCGCCCTTGGCGTCGATCGGGCAGCCGTAGTAGCCGCAGAAGCCGCAGTTGTTGCATGCGGGCCGACCGTCGTACGGCGCGCTGTTCACGCCGGTCGGCGCACGATACGGATGGAGTCCGAGCTTGGTGGCCGCCTCGCTGGAAAGGACCGCGCCGTACATGTCGGGTCCCGGGGGCATCGGGTACGGGCCCGACCGCCAGGCCGCGAACGGGTTGGCGGTCTCGTCGCCGGCGACGCCGATCACCCGCTCGCCCTCCGCGTAGCAGGCCTCGAGATCGTCGTAGTCGATAGGCCAGTCGGCGACGTCCGCGCCCGCGACCGGCCCGAGCGCCGACGCCTCCCGAAAGTCGATTTCGCGAAACCGGGGCAGCTTGGCGTCGGCGTGGAAGCCGCCGCCGCCGACCGTCGACGGAAGGTTGTTGACGTCGCCGGTGAAGGTACGAGCGCCCTCGGCCGCGTCGCGCCGGAACGTCCGCGGCTCGATGAGCGGGTCGGGCCCGAGGAACCACCGCCGCATGAACTTGATCTCGTCGTTCGAGAGGTCGCCGAGGGTGTCGAAGGGTGGGTCGAGCGAGAGCAGGTGGTTGCTGCCCTTTTCGAGCACGACAACCGACCAGCCCATCTCGGTGAGCACGTGGGCAGCGGTCGAGCCTCCCGGGCCCGAGCCGACGATGACGGCATCGCAATCAGTCAGGGCCGCTCACCTCCTCGTCGGTGTAGCCCCGCGGCTGGGAGTCGCCAGGAAAGCCGATCGCCTGCCAGCCGGCGAGCTCCCGGTTCCCGCCGTACTCGGGCGCGCCGTACGCACCCTCACAGGCGTGCTCGTACAACAGCGCTTTGAAGGCGCGTACCGCGTCGAGGCGGATGTCCTGCTCCTCGGGCGTGCACGTCGCGAAGTCGGGGCCCAGCGCCGCGAGTCCGTCGCGGTACGCCTCCTGCCACTCGTCGATCCGGGTGCGCCACGCCCGTTCCTGGTGGCGCGTCAGCGGTGTGAACTCGGCGAACGCGGGCTCGCCGCCGGCGCGCCCCGAGAACGGGCCGCCGGCGAAGATCCGAGGCGGGTCGAACGCGAACGCTCCGAGGGTGGTGCTGATGTAGTCGACGACGCCGAGCGCGACGCCGCCAGGGTGGTCGCCGAGGGGCGGGATCAGGCGGTCGACCGCGGCGGCGACCACTGCGCGCTGCTCGTCGTCGAAGTAGGCCGACACGGCGAGCGATCGTACGGCAGGCGGCGGCGGCTTCGCCGACCGTTGCCGGTGGGAGCCGAAGCGCGCGAAGGCGACCCGGAGCAGCAGTTAGCGTGAGCGCGGTGAGAGCGGCGCCGGCGGTGCTCCTCGCGGCCGCGTTGATCGGGACCGGTTGTGATGGTGCGGGCGACCCCGACTCTGGCTCGCCCTCGAGCACGGGTGTCACCACGTCGAGCAGCCGGCCCGCCGCGCCGCCAGATACACAGCCGAAGCCGGCGCCGCCGCCGTCGTATGACGTGGAGGCCACGACCGTCGACTCCTCACAACTGCCGTACTCGTGGCGCGCGGGTTGCCCGGTGGGGCCGGAGAGTCTCCGGCTGCTGAGGCTCGACCACTGGGGCTACGACGCCCTCGAGCATCGGGGGCAGCTCGTCGTGCACGCCGACCAAGCCGCGGCCATGGTCGAGGCGTTCCGCATCCTCTTCGAGGCGCGCTTCCCCATCGAGCGGATGGAGCTCGTCGACGTCTACGGCGGCGATGACGCCGCCTCGACCTTCGCCAACAACACCGCCGGCTTCAACTGCCGCGATGCCGTCGGCAACCCCGGTGTGTGGTCGCAACACGCGTACGGCGCCGCGGTCGACATCAACCCGCTCGTGAACCCGTACCTGCGGGGAACGATCGTCGATCCGCGATATCTCGACCGCGCCGTCGACGCACCCGGGCTGATCCGCGCCGGCGACGGGGCCGTGCGGGCGTTCGAGTCAGTCGGCTGGTACTGGGGCGGATACTGGGCCAGCCCCGACTACCAGCACTTCTCGGCGACCGGTTCCTGACGAGTTGACCAGCCGGCGGCTTCGAGGATGCTGTCGAACGTTGCATCGCCGGGCGGAACGGACAGGAAGTGTAGGCACCGCTACCGATATGTCCGGTCCGTCGACGCGGCCCGCGCCAAACATGCACATCACAGGACCGGGGGGCGGTCGGAGTGCGCGGGCCGTGCCCGCGGAACGAGTCGTGGCCCGGTGAGCGTTGTGCCGGCGCGGTGGTTGCGGTCCGCCGCCATGCCTCTCCTGCTCCCCGGTCCGGGCGCCGTGGCAGCTCGTCAGTGCGAGTCGCTGTCGGGATGACGGCTGGGCCCGACCGAACGTGACGGGATGAGGATCAGGAGGTCCAGCGAGTGGCGCCGCCGGGCTCCTTGCTCATCACGGC
>JBOGFL010000153.1:0-4329 GCA_050743285.1 Acidimicrobiia bacterium | reverse complement strand
GAGTCGAGGTCGGCCATGTCGGCCATCGAGCAGCCGGCGTTGAGGTCCGGGAGGATCACCCGTTGGTGGTCTCCCGTGAGGATGTCCGCCGACTCGGCCATGAAATGCACGCCGCAGAACACGATGTCGGTGGCGTGGTCGTTGTCGGCGGCGAACTGCGCCAGCTTGAACGAGTCGCCGCGCGAGTCGGCCCAGCGGATGACCTCCGGCCGCTGGTAGTGGTGACCCAGGATCAGGACCTGATCGCCGAGGGACTGCTTGGCGCTCGCAATGGAGCGCTCGAGCTCCTCGGGCGAGGCCGCGGTGTACGGATCCGGCAGGGGAGCCTGCAATCGCAACATTTGGATGTGCCTCCCGAAGGGGACAGGACTCCGGTACTGGCCGGCGGGGACAGCCTGGTCGCCCACCGCGGGGTTGTCGGCCCCGGAGCCGATATGTGCCGGATACCAGGCCGGCAATACGAGGATAACGCCCAGGGGCACGGGATGCTTCCGCTGAGATTCGGGTGGGGCCCCGCAGGCTCCGCCGCTCTCCAAGCGGACGGCGCGAGGGTCCTTGCTGCGGGACAATGGCGGTGTGGTACGGCGCCCCGCCAGTATTCCGAATGGGCCCGGCTCCTATCTGTTTCGGGACCGGGACGGGCGGGTCATCTATGTCGGCAAGGCGAAGAACATCCGGAGCCGTCTGAGCAACTACTTCGGGTCGCCCGACTCGATGGCGGCCCGCACCCGCCAGATGGTGGCCTCGGCCGAGTCGGTCGAATGGATCGAGGTTCGCAACGAGGTCGAAGCGCTCTTCCTCGAGTTCAATCTGATCAAGGAGCACCGGCCGCGGTTCAACGTCCGTCTGAAGGACGACAAGTCGTACCCGTACCTCGCGGTGACCCTCGACGAGGAATGGCCCCGAGCGATGGTGATGCGGGGAGCGAAACGCAAGGGGGTCCGCTACTTCGGGCCGTACGCCCACGCGTACGCGATCCGGGAGACACTCGATCTGCTCCTGCGGACGTTCCCGATCCGCACGTGCACGAAGGCGAAGTTCGACCGCCACCACCGGCTCGGACGGCCGTGCCTGTATGCCCACATCGAGAAATGCGCAGCGCCGTGCGTCGATGCGATCACGCGCGAGGACTACGACCACCTGGTGGGCGAGCTCGTCGACTTTCTCGACGGCGACACCGCGCCGATCCTCGACCGGCTCGACAAAGACATGCACCGCGCGAGCGATGCGTTGGAGTTCGAACGGGCTGCCCGCCTCCGCGACCAGCTCGTATCGGTGAACAAGGCCATCGAGCGCCAGCAAATGGTCGCGTCCAAGGAAGAGGACTTTGACGCCATCGGAGTGGTCGAGGATCCGCTCGAGGCGTCGGTGCAGGTGTTCTACGTGCGCCGCGGCCGGGTCGTCGGACGCAAGGGACTTGTCGTCGACAAGGTCGAGGAGCTCGATTCCGCCGCGCTCGTCGGACGGATCCTCGAGCAGCTCTATGGCGACGCCGCCGAGACCGACATCCCTCGGGAAGTGCTCGTGCCCGAGTTGCCCGAGAGTCCGCAGCTCTACGAGGAGTTCCTGACCTCGGTACGAGGGAGCCGGGTGCGCGTGCGGGTGCCCCAACGCGGGGCCAAACGCCAACTGCTCGCCACCGTGACCCAGAATGCCGAGGCCGCGTTCACCGGCCACAAGCTGAAGCGTGCGTCCGACCACAACGCGCGGGCGCGGGCACTGACCGCGCTCCAGGACGAACTCGGCCTGCCCGAGGCGCCGCTCCGCATCGAGTGCTTCGACGTGTCGAACCTCCAGGGCACCGAGATCGTCGCGTCGATGGTCGTGATGGAGGACGGTTTGCCGAAGCGGTCCGACTACCGGCGATTCAAGGTCCGGGCTCAGGAAGGTCAGGACGACTTTGCCGCAATGGAGCAGGTGCTCACGCGCCGGTTCCGCCGCTATCTCGACGAGCGTGACCAGGGCGCGCGGGCCGGGAAACGCTTCTCGTATCCCCCGAACCTCCTGCTCGTGGACGGCGGGCGGGGCCAACTCAACGTGGCGCTGCGTGTGCTCGAGGAGTTGGGCCTCGAAGACATTGCGGCCGCCGGTCTGGCCAAGCGCTTCGAGGAGGTGTACGTCGGCCACCGACCCGAGCCGTTGCGTATCCCCCGCGACTCCGAATCGCTCTACCTCCTACAGCAGGTGCGCGACGAGGCCCACCGGTTCGCGATCACGTACCACCGCAAGCTGCGCGACCGTTCGATGACGCGTTCGGTGCTCGACGACGTGCCTGGCCTCGGACCGACCCGTCGCAGGCGGTTGCTGCGCGAGTTCGGATCCGTGAAACGTCTGGGTGCGCTCACCGAGGACGAGTTGGTCGCGGTGCAGTGGCTGCCGGCTGCGGTCGGACGCGCGCTTTATCGCCGGCTGCACGGCGAGAGCGTGGGAGAATCGTCGAATCCGTGAGCAGCCCTGTCGATGTGACGATCATCTCCGGGATGTCGGGCGCCGGTCGCTCGGCCGCCGCCGACGTGCTCGAAGACCTGGGCTATTTCGTCATCGACAACCTCCCGCCCGTTCTCGTGACGAAGGTTGCCGAACTGGCCCGCGACCGCGAGAAGTCCGAGCCGTACGCACTGGTCATCGACACCCGGTCGGGCGAGTTCGTGCATGCGCTCGAGGCCGCGCTTCGCGAGCTCGAGGAATCTGGCGCCCGGACCCGCATCTTGTTTCTCGACGCCGCCGACGACGTGTTGGTACGCCGGTTCGTAGAGACCCGTCGCCGGCATCCGCTCGACGACGACCGCGTCAGTGACGGGATCGCGCGTGAACGGGTGCTCCTCGAGGAGCTCAAGGGCCACGCCGACATGGTGATCGACACCAGCGATTTGAACGTGCACGAGTTGCGCGAGCGCCTCGCCGAGGTGTTCAGCGAGTCGGCGCCCGAGGGGACGCTTCAGGTCAGCGTGGTGTCGTTTGGTTACAAGCACGGCCTTCCACTCGACGTCGACCTCGTCTTTGACTGCCGCTTCCTGCCCAACCCGCACTGGGTCGACGAGCTCCGCCCGCTCCCCGGCACCGCGCCCGAAGTCCGCGGCTACGTGATGGACCAGCCCGAGACGCGAGCGTTTCTCGCTGAGCTCGAGCGGCTCTTCGCCCTCGTGCTCCCGGCGTTCGTGCGGGAAGGAAAGGCGTACCTGTCGATTGGTGTCGGCTGTACCGGTGGTCGCCACCGGAGTGTGGTGATCGCCGAGGAGCTGGCGCGGGTGCTCGAGCGTCAGGGGTTCCGTCCGCGCGTTCACCATCGGGACCTCGCCCGTGAGTAGCCTGCCCCGCCCGGACGGACCGGCGGTGGTGGCGCTCGGCGGGGGCCACGGCCTGGCCGTCGCGCTGCGCGCGGTGCGTCGTTACGCGGGCTCGATCACCGCGGTGGTGAGTATGGCCGACGACGGCGGGTCGTCGGGGCGGCTCCGCCGCGAGCTCGGAGTCCCGCCGCCCGGCGATCTGCGGAAGTGCCTGGTCGCGCTGGCCGACGACCGCCGGCCGTGGAACCACGTTTTCGAGCATCGGTTCGCGGGCGGCGAACTCGAAGGGCACGCCCTCGGAAATCTCGTGCTGGCCGGCCTCGTCGGGAGCATGGGCGACCTGGTCGCCGCGCTCGACGAGGCGGCCGATCTGCTGCACGCGGCGGGCCGGGTGCTGCCGGCGACTACCGATGCGGTCGTGCTGAAGGCCGACGTCGACGGCGGCGCGATCGAGGGTCAGGTGGCGGTCTCGAACACCGACGCCCGAATCCGCAGAGTGGAGCTCGTCCCGCGCGACGCGCCGGCCTGTCCGGACGCAGTCTCCGCGGTCAAGCACGCCGATCAGGTGGTGCTGGCGCCGGGTTCGCTGTACACGAGTGTCGTACCGGTCCTGTGCGTGGCCGACCTCCGGCGCGCGGTCGCCGAGACCGTGGCGCCGGTGGTGCAGGTCGCGAACCTGCGGCCCCAGGTGCCCGAGACCGCGGGACTCGACGCCACCGATCACCTACGCGCCGTGGTCGAGCACGGGGGCAGGGTCGGGAGTTTCTTGTACCAGGAGAACGGCGAACTCGAGGCCGACGACGACGCGATACGTGATCTCGGTGCGCGTCCGGTTGCGGTCGACGTCGCCTGCGCCGACGGCCACGCCCACGATCCCGAGCGATTGGCGGTCGCGCTCTCGGCGGTGGTGTGATGCATCGAACACCGGAAGGGGACGATTCATGACAGTTCGGGTGGGGATCAACGGATTCGGGCGCATCGGCCGGTCGTTCTACCGGGCGTTGCTCGACCGCGATGAGGACCCCGGCGTCGAGCTGGTCGC
>JBOGFL010000152.1:0-5504 GCA_050743285.1 Acidimicrobiia bacterium | reverse complement strand
CGGCTGGGTCGTGGCCCGCAACTCACAACCCTTTCTCGCCACGAACGCCGACGGCACCGCGCTGTTCGTCAAAGTGGTCGGCCGCGACGAGCGCGATGCGGCCGTTCTCTCGCGCGTTTGGCGGGCGATCCGGGTCAAGGGCATCGAGGACGAACGTGCTCCGGGAAGTCCCCAGCACAGCCTGGAGCGCCAAGCACTCGTCGCGCTCCTCGCAGCCGACGCCGGGGTACGGGCGCCCCGCCCCCTTCTCGTCGACACCATCGACGAGGCCAACGCTCTCGCCGTGTTCGAGGCGGTGGACGGCACCGTGCTTGCCGACGCCGATCCTGACACCGTCGGCGACGACCTGCTCCTCGAGGTGTGGACTGAAGCCGCCCGCCTCCAAGACCGCCGCATCGTCCACGGGTGGCTCAACACCGGCAATGTGCTCGTCGGCACCGACGGGCGGGCCTGGATCGTCGGCTACTCGTACGCCGACCAGGCCGCCGAGGCCTCCAAGCTCGTTATCGACACGGCCGAGCTGCTTTGTTCGGTGGCCCTGCTCGTCGGCCCCGAGCGGGCGGTCAAGGGCGCGGTGGCGGCGCTCGGTCGGGAACGGGTCGCCGCGGCCCTGCCGCTGCTGCAGCCCCTCGCGTTTACCACCGAAACCCGTAAGGCACTCGGCCGGGACAAAGAGTTCTTGAAGTCGCTTCAAGCCGAGGTGCAGTCGGCGACAGACACGCCGGAGTTCAAGGCCGCGCAGATCGAGCGCATCGGCTGGCGCACCGTGTTCATGGTCATCGCGACCGTCGCCGTCGTCTACATCCTGCTCGTCCAGTTCGCGAACGCGGGCGACGTTGCCGGCGCGCTCGCGGAGATGGACCTCATCTACCTCGTTCCGATTCTCCTCTTCGCCGCGCTC
Source organism: Acidimicrobiia bacterium (assembly GCA_050743285.1). GTDB lineage: Bacteria > Actinomycetota > Acidimicrobiia > IMCC26256 > JACDBD01 > JBOGFL01. The sequence goes on along the minus strand of JBOGFL010000152.1, from coordinate 4,603 downwards.
ACGTTCGTCGCCGCAGCTCTGTCGCTCGTCGGCGCGGTCACCGGCGCGCTGCCCCTCCCCCTCACAACCGTTGTGCAGTTCGCGCAGACGTTCCTGAACCGCTTCACGCCATACAACGCCGGGGGCATGACGCTGCGCGTCCGCTACCTCCAGAAGAGGGGTATCGACCTCACGTCGGGCGCGGCTGCGGTCGGGCTCACGAGCGCCGCCAGCGGCGTCATGCAGGTCGTGCTGTTCGTTCTCTTCTACCTGGCCGCCGGCGCCCAGACCGAGGACACCAAGATCGAGATCCCGGACACGAGCACGATCTCCGCCGTGATCTTGCTCGTCCTGCTCGCGGCGGTCGGGTTGCTGCTCATCCCCTGGGTTCGGCGGCGGGTGCTCCCGCCCGTCGTCAACATTCTGCGGAGGGCCCTGACGACGATCGGCGAGCTTTCCCGCAATCCGGTGAAGATGGCGCTTCTGTTCGGCGGGGCCGGGCTGTCGAAGCTTGCCTACATCGCCGCGTTCGCGGCTTCATGCGCGGCCTTCGGTGTCGACCTGCCGTTCGCGACCGTCGGCGCGGTGTATCTGACCGCCACCACGATCGGCTCGGCCGTCCCCACGCCCGGCGGCCTCGGCGGCGTCGAGGCCGCCCTCGTCGCCTGCCTCACCGCGGTCGGCGTCGACTCCGACGACGCGGTCGCGATCATGCTCGTCTTCCGCTTGACGACCTTCTGGCTTCCCGTGATCCCCGGCTACCTCTGCTTCTGGCTGCTCGAGCGCAAGGAGGTCGTGTAGGCGGCTACCCGTTTCGGCGTCGACCTCGGCGCCGATGAGAATGACCAGGCTGCTGAGGTAGAGCCACAGGAGCATCACGACGATCGAGGCGAGCGAGCCGTAGGTCTCGCTGTAGCTCGCGTAGGTCGACGTGTAGATCGCGAACAGCGCCGACGCGACGAGCCAGCCGATCGTCGCCACCACTGAGCCCGGCGTGACGAAACCGAAGCGGCCGGGCCGGCCGCCGCCGGTCGGGGCGAGCCGGTACAGCGTGCCGACGCCTGCGACCATGGCCAGCGCCACCAGCGGCCAGCGCAGGACGTTGATGACGACCCGTCCTCCGGTCCCCAGCCCCGTCTTCGCGATCAAGTTGGGAAGGAAACCGATGAGCAGAATGACGAGTGCGAGGAGCGCGATCGCGCCGACCGTGAGAAGCAGCGCCTTGGCCCGCTTGGCGACGAACCTCTTGGACTCGAGGCGTTCGTGGGCGACGTTGACGCCCGAGATCAGCGCCGCCATCCCACCGGACGCGCTCCACAACGCGACGACGATGGCGACGATCAGGGTCAATGACACGCCGGCCCGGTTGGCCCTGACGATCGACGTCAGTTGCGAGGTCACCAGTGTCTGCACGTCGTCGGGTAGCCCCCCGGCGACGTCGCTGACCTGACGCTTCACGTCGGCCGGATCGGCGACCAACCCATAGATCGACACCAACGCGATCAGCATCGGCACGAACGCAAGGAAGGCGTAGAACGCGACCCCGGCCGATATCAGGGTGAGGTTGTGCTCGCGCATCCGGAGGGGGAGGCGAGCCGCAACCGTGCGTACCGCGGTGAGGGTCACCGGCGGGATCGTACGGTATCTTCGCTACGTGCCGAACGACCTCGAAGTCAGCGTCGCCGACCTCGTCGCAACCATCACCATCGACCGTCCGCCGGTGAACGCGGTGACCCGCGACACCATGGCCGAAATCCGCGACGCGTTTCGATCGTTGAACGACCGGCAGGACGTCCGGGTTGCGATCCTCACCGCCGCCGGCGACCGGGCGTTCGTCGCCGGTGTCGACCTCAAGACCGTGGACGCGCCGCCGCCCGGCGGCGTGACTGCGACCCTCGACCCCGGTCGCGTGGCCCGCGACGCCATGTGGGCGATGACCGACTGCGCGGTACCGGTGATCGGTGCCATCAACGGCCCCGCCCTCGGCGCCGGCATCGCCCTCGCGGCGTGCTGTGACATGCTGCTCGCCTCCGACAACGCGACGTTCGGCACCACCGAGATCAACGTCGGGTTGCTCGGCGCCAGCTCGCACCTATCGATGCTCGTCGGCCGCTACAAGGCGCGCGAGATGTTCTTCACCGGCGAGGTCGTGTCGGCCGACGAGCTCTACCGGCTGGGCGCGGTACGCGCCGTCGTCTCGCGTAAGAAGCTGATGGCCACCGCCAACGAGCTGGGCGCGATGCTGGCCAAGAAGAGCCCGATCGCGCTGCGGCTGGCCAAGGAGTCGATGAACCGCGTCGAGGGCCTCCCTCTCAAGGAGGCCTACCGCACCGAGCAGGACTACACCGCGCGGCTCTCCCGCTTCGAAGACGCCGAAGAGGCGCGCCGGGCCTTCATGGAGAAGCGCGACGCAAACTGGAAGTGGCGCTAGGCCGCTTCACTGTTCTGCGCGGAGGCCGCACCCGGGGTCTCCGCGCAAAACAAGAACCTCAGGACCGTTCGTGCCCGTATACCGACAAGCCGTAGATCACGACGACGCCGAGCAGGACGCTGATGAACACCTGCACCGGGTACGTCCAGATCCACGGCAGCCGGATGATCACCCACAGGGCGGCGGCGAGGATGCCGATCACGCGACCCCACTCGCGACCGTTGAGCACCGAGATGCCGGCGAGGATCAAGATGATCCCGGCAATCAGGTACACCCAACCCCACGTCGTGATCTCGTTCTCGAAGACGAACGTGTCGATCTTCGAATTGTCGTTGTCGAACGCCCACAGGCCCGTGAGGATCCCGTCGGCCCCCGCGAGGATGATCATGAGCGCGGCGAAGACGGTCCACCCGGTCAGGCGGGCCCGGACTGGTGCTGCCATATCCCCTCCTGGGTTTCACGCCGCCGACCTGACGACGGCGCTCTTCGTCTGTTTTTAACCGATTCGTCGGGTGACAGCGCGGATGCCGACGGTCACGAACCAGGACCAGGAGGTCGTGCTCGACGGTACCGCGCTGGTCTGGCGCGAGCCGCTACCGTCGCAGCAGTTCTGACGCGGCGAGCGTCGGTCGAAGGGGGTCAAAGTGGCGACGATGCGCTTCAACCACATGGAGCTGACGTTCCCGGTCGGGACACTCGACCAGGCGATGCGCGCCGAGGTCGACGCGTTCTACGGCGACGTGTTCGGCTTTACCGGCGTCGACACCGAGGTTGTCGGCCAGATGTGCCACATCCTGCTGACCGACGACCTCGGCCAGTTCATCCTGCTGGCCGAGAGTCCCAAGCCGATGCAGTCACCGGGCTACGACCACCTCGGGTTCCTGTTCGACACGAGAGAAGAGGTCGACGAGAAGCTCGAGAAGTGCAGGCGCTATCAGGAGAAAGACGACCGGGTGAAGATCAAGGAGTACGAGGACCTCGTCAACGGCGATCTCACGGTGCACGCCTTCTACGTGAAGCACCTGCTCCCGATCTACTTCGACGTGCAGTGCATGGAGCGCTCCGGCAAGCCGGTCCCCGCCTGGTCATAGTCACATCGCCGACGGCCTGATCACGTTGGAGCGCAACTACTGGGACAATGCCGCCCGGTTGGCCCAGCTCGGACTCTTACCCGAATAGGCGACGGACTACGCAGCGATGGCGGCGGCGTCACCTGCCGTCGGCCAACTCGGACGGGCCGACGTTGCCGTCGAGCCAGCGCTGCAACGGCTTCGCAGCGCGGAGAAGCTCGACGATCCGACCCTTCGCCTTGCCGGAGTCGAGCCACGCGCCGACCGGCCACTGCTTCCACGCCACCAGACCCTTGAACCGGAGCAGGTCGGCGCGAGGATGGTCCTTCGGGTAGCCGCGCGGGGCTGTCTTGAGTGAGTCGTGGGCGGTGACGTCGATCCCGCGGTCGCGGGTCGACTCGACCAATGTCACGAGCCGACGACCGGTGCGATCGTCGGCGACCGCGGCCCGGAACCGCTCGAGCTGGTCCTTGGCCATCATGTACATCCCGCAACCAGCACCGAGGCCTTCGGTCGAGAGCTGCACGTAGCCGCCGGCGCCGAGGCTCGCGGCGATCGCCGTCTTGTAGGGCGACTTGTCGGCGCTGAAGCGTACGTCGCGGTACGGGCGGAAGATCTTGCCCTCGCCGAACTCGCGCTCGAGCTCGGCGAGCAAACCCTCCATCGGTGCCCGCACGCACCCCTCGTACACCGCCTTGTTCGCCTGCCAGTACGTGCGGGAGTTGTCCGCCTCGAGCCCCTCGAAGAACTCGATCGCCTCCACCGGCCACCCGCGGAACGCCATCTCAGCCGTTACACCGGGTTGGGAACTGGACCGGCGAATCCGGGCACGAGGTTGAGGTCGGCGCAGAGCTGCTGGGCCGGAACCACCTGCCCTGACCACTTCGCGCCCCCGGGGTTCGTCGTCAGCCACGCGACAACCGCGCCGATGACGTCGGGCGGCGCGCCGGCGCTGCCGTCGAAGCCGAATTCGGCCATGTCGGCGGCCATGCGCTCGGTGGCGATGTAGCCGGGATCGATGTTGACCAACACGATCCCGTCGTCGAGGAGCTCCGCGTGCAGCGACGGAACGACGCGGTGCAGGGCGGCTTTCGACATCGAGTAGCCGAGCCCCCATCCGCCC
>JBOGFL010000151.1:0-3318 GCA_050743285.1 Acidimicrobiia bacterium | reverse complement strand
GTGCAGGAGTTCCGCGACGAGGTCGACGACCTGCGCGCCGAGGCCCGTTCGACGCTGATCCTCACCGGCCAGACCCCGGAGGCGAGCTGATGACGACCACCGCCACCTGGAATGACCTCGACGTCGGGACCGAGCACCCGCCCGCCGAATACGGGCCGCTGACGCGCACCCACTTCGTGCGGTACCAGGGCGCGTCGGGTGACATGAACCCGATTCACCACGACGAGGAGTTCGCCCGGGCCGCGGGCTTCCCAACCGTCTTCTCGGTAGGGATGCTCCAGGCCGGGATACTCGGGAGCTACGTGACCGACTGGCTGGGCGCCGAGAATGTCCGGAAGTTCGACGTGCAGTTCCGGGAGCAGGTCTGGCCGGGCGACACGCTCACGTGTTCCGCGGTCGTGACAAGCCGGTACGAGGAGAACGACGAACGGCGTGTTGATCTCGATGTGGCGGTCGCGCGCCAGACGGGCGGCACCGCCATCAAGGGCTCCGCCACGTTCGCGGTCGACTGACGCGGGGCGCCTGGTGCTTTGCATTGCCTTCGTGCGCCGGCTGAAGCCCGGTCGCACCTACGAGGACTTCCTGCGGGCCTGGTACCCGGACAAGGGTTTCGGCCTCGAGAACGGTGAGGGCCGCGTCCACCTGGCGGTGAACCGGGGCGACCCGTCGGAGGTGTTGACGGTCGGTTTCCTCGACGCCCCCGAGTCCGGCCTCGACGAGTTCCTGGCGCGCGTGTCGGCGCAGGAAGCGGTGCGCCACGACCGCATCGCCGAGGTGGTGGAGGAGACGTCGTTGCGCGCGCTTTACGACGTTGTCGGCGAGTTCGACTTCTCGACCGACGAGGCCGTGGCCGCCGGCCGTCCGGCGGGGCTCGACCGGGACTAGCGGTTCGCGTCGTGCGCGCCGTTCAGCTGGCACACCCGGCGCCGATCGGGAGCCGCCCCCTCGCACTCGTCGAGCGCGACGCGCCGGAGCCGGGCCCGGGCGAGGTGCGGGTCCGGGTGGAGGCCTGCGGCTGCTGCCGGACCGACCTGCACGTCACCGAAGGCGACCTCGACCTGCCGCACCTCCCCGTTGTGCCCGGCCATCAGGTCGTCGGCACGGTCGACGCGCGCGGGCCCGGCTGCGAACGGCGCGAGGTCGGCGAGGGGGTCGGCGTCGCCTGGCTCCACTGGGCGTGTGGCCAGTGCGGCTTCTGCCGGCGGGGAGAGGAGAACCTTTGCAAGCGGGCCCGCTTCACCGGCTGGACCGTCGACGGGGGCTACGCCGACGCCCTCACTGTGCCCGAGGCGTTCACGGTGACGCTGCCGCGCGAGCTCGACGCGCTGGCCGTCGCGCCGCTTCTGTGCGCGGGGGTGATCGGCTACCGCGCCCTACGCCGGGCCGAGGTGCAGCCGGGAGAGCGCGTCGCCCTCCTCGGGTTCGGTGCGTCGGCTCACCTGGCCATCCAGGTGCTGCGCCACTGGGACTGCGAGGTCGTCGTGCTGACCCGCGGCGAGCGTCACCGCGCCCTCGCGCACGAGCTCGGCGCGAGCTGGGTCGGTCACGCCGACGAAGCCCCGCCCGGCGGGTGCGATCGGGCGGTGCTCTTCGCCCCCGCGGGAGAACTCGTGCCGGTCGGCCTGCGCCTGCTCCGCGCCGGCGGCACACTCGCGCTGGCCGGCATACACATGAGCACGATCCCACCGCTCGACTACGAGATGCTGTGGCACGAGCGCTCGGTGCGCTCGGTCGCCAACATGACCCGCCGCGACGCGGAGGAGTTCCTCGCCCTCGCGGCCGAGGCCGGCGTGCGCACGTCGTACGAGACCTACCCCCTCGAGGCCGCCAACGACGCGCTCGCCGCCATCAAGAGCGACGCCGTGCAGGGCGCGGCGGTGCTCACGATGTGAAGAGTCCCACCGCCGACGTCGGCGTCAGGCCTTCGTCTGGAAGCGGTAGGAGTAGCAGGGCGCGGGTTCGTTCGGACGTCGCTCGGTACCGGGCCAGCAGCGGGCGACGACGGTGTGCTCGCCGGCACCGAACCGGAGGATCTCCTGGCCGGCGCCGGGCCGGAACGTGAGGATGCCCTGCTGTACCGGTTCGAGCTGATCGTCGGGGATGGGGCGTCCGTCGATCCACAACTCGCCGGTCAGGTCGTCTCGGAGGTCCACCGAGACGACGTCCTGGGGCACGGCCACCGCACCGGGCTCGGGGCTCACGCTCTCCACCTGGTCGGGCAGCCGGTCGGTCTCCGAGTCGCCGGTATCGGAGTTGGCGGCCAGCACGATCCCGAGATTGGCGACCGCCAGCAGGCTCACCGCCACGATCGCCACCCGCCCGGGGTGGCGGATCAGCGGTGGCCGGGTTGGCCGGGTTGTCGCCACCCATTGAGGCTAGGGCGCCTCGGAGAGGCTCCTCCGAATGGGCGGCTCGGCGGGGTCGGGGGAGGTAATGTTGAGGCGGAGCGGGTGGGCACCGACCGGGTGGTGGCTGTGCCATTGCTGACGGGGGAGGCGCTCCGACCGTGACCATGACGACCGGCACCGTGGCCAACGATCTCACTGGTCGTGTCCTCGCCGGGCGCTACCGCCTGATCGCGCCGATCGGAGCCGGGGCCGGGGCCCGCGTCTTCGTCGCCGACGACGTGCGACTCCGCCGCCAGGTCGCGGTGAAGGTCCTGCACGCTTCGCTGGCCGAAGACGCCGCCTTCCTCCGACGCTTCCGGGCCGAGGCTCAGGTCGCGGCGTCGCTCCACCACCCCAACATCGTTTCCGTCTACGACTGGGGCGAGGACGGCGTTCCGTTCATCGTTCTCGAGCTGCTCGCCGGCGGCAGCCTCCGCGGCGTGCTCGACCGGGGCCTGCGGCTGTCCCCCGAACAGGCCGCCCGCCTCGGACGCCAGATCACGTCCGGCCTCGAATACGCCCACACGCGCGGCGTGGTCCACCGCGACATCAAGCCCGCCAACCTGCTCTTCGACGAGCGCGGCGTTCCCCGCATCGCCGACTTCGGCCTCGCCGGCGCGCTCGCGGAGGCGAGCTGGACCGAGCCTCAGGGCACGGTCGTGGGCACCGCGCGGTACGCCGCACCCGAGCAGGGCAACGGCGCCCGACCCGACGGCCGCGCCGATCTGTACTCGGTCGCGCTCGTTCTCGTCGAGGCGGTGACGGGTCGGGTCCCGCACCTTGCCGACACCCCGCTCGGCACTCTGGGCACGCGCCTGCGCGAGCCGATCGTCGCCCCGTCGGAGTTCGGGTCGCTCGGTCCCGTCGTCGAGCGTGCGGGACGGCCCGACCCCGATGCGCGCTACCCGGACGCGGCGACAATGGGTGAAGG
>JBOGFL010000150.1:0-1648 GCA_050743285.1 Acidimicrobiia bacterium | reverse complement strand
TGCCTCGACCGCGCCGGCCGAGGTGTAGCGGTACTCGAAGCCGGTCGCCTTGTAGCGGCGGTTGTCGACGCCGCGTCCGTAGCGCAGGAGCGCGAGCAACTCCGGCGGCAGGTCCACGAGGCGCAAGAACCGCAGTGGCTCGGTTGCCAAGCCGGTGAACAAGGGCGGCATCGGCAGGCGCCGCTTCCCGACGATCGCGCACACCTCGCTCCAGGGGAGAGTCCCGTCGCCGGCAACGTTGTGAATGCCCGGTACGGCCCGGCTGGTCGCGTGCATCAGGGCGCCGACGACGTCGTCCTCGTGGGTGAACTGGAAGCGCGGGTCGTAACCGAGCACCTCGGGCACGATCGGAAGTCGCAGTGCCCGGGAAATGGGTGTCTCGATACTGCTCCCGAGAACGTTCGTAAACCGAAGCAGCGTCACGTCGACGTGCGGGTTGTCCATCGCGAAGTCGTGCAGGTACGACTCGACCTCCAACAACGACCGCTCGACGCGGGTCTGGGCGGTGTGGCTGCGGCGGGCCTCCTCGCCGAAGAAGTATGGGTCCTCACGGCTGGCGCCGTAGACGAGCGTCGAGCTCTTCACCACGAGTTTGCGAACCGGACTGTCGGCCGCGCCCGCGGCCGCCAGCAGGTTCATCGTGCCGATGACGTTGAGGTCCTGCAGTGCGCGGCCGCTCAGCGTCGTCGAGTCGACAACGAGGTGGGTGTGCAGGACGGTGTCGACCTGGGTCGCATGCACGATCCGGTGGAGGATTTCGTACGACGAGTCGGCGCGCACGAACTCGGTGCGCTCCAGCGGCAGGACCGGCTCGCGGCTGTCGACGCCGACGATCACCTTGGCCTTCTTCTCTTGCTCGAGCTCCTGGGCGACGCGGCTTCCCCAGAGCGTGCCGAGCCCGGTGACGAGAACCCGCACGCTCAGCCCTGGACGACGCTGCGCCGGTGCCGCAACATGTCGTAGAGCGCTTCCTGGATCGACTGGCGGATGCCGTCGGCGACCTCGACGATGCGGCTGCGCGGATACCGCTCCTGGTCCGGGGCCACGTCGAAGTTGATGGGCGGGAGCACGCGCAACCGGAACTTGGCGGGAAAGTAGGCAAAAAGGCCGGCGGGTCCGAACAGCAGCATGTTGGCGGTCACCGGCACGTACGGGACGCCGAGCAGCTTGGCCAAGGCCGGCGCCTTGAACAGCATCGGCATCGCCTCTTCGGCGCCGACGACCGCGATCGGCACCACCGGCACGCCGGCCCGCATCGCCGTCTCCACGAAGCCGCCCCGCCCGAAGCGACGCAGCTGGTAGCGCTCGCTGAAGAGCTTGCCGGTCGCCTTCGTGCCTTCGGGGAACACGAGCGCGAGCTGCTGCTCGTCGTGTAACAGCCGGTAGGCGTTGTCGGGATGCGCGGTCACGCCACCGAGCCGGGCCCAGAGCGTGCCCGCGATCGGCATGGAGCGGAACAGGAAGTCGGCCATGCCGTACACGGGCCGGCCGAGCTCGCGCTCGACCCCGTGCATGATGAGCGGTGCGTCGGGTGGGATCGCGCCGGCGTGGTTGGCGACCAGCAGCGCGCCACCCTGCCGCGGGATGTGCTCGAGCCCTTCCCATTCGGCGCGGAACCAGTGCTTGTAGATGGGGTCGTAGAAGGCGC
>JBOGFL010000149.1:0-4495 GCA_050743285.1 Acidimicrobiia bacterium | reverse complement strand
GCTGGGACCGGCGCAGCCCGGCCCGCAACGCCAATGTGTGCTCGATAGGAATTTGGTCCTCATCGTCACCGACCATCACGAGCGACGGTCCGGGGTAGCCGGCCAGATCGGCCACCGTCAGGGTCGGCTCCTCCTCGTGCATGCGGTCGAGCTTCGTGTTGAGCGTCGGAAAGGCGTTGGGCCCATCGGGCGAGACGGCGCCGTGGAACTCGACGAAGAACGCGATGCTCTCCTCGTCGAGGTAGACGGCACCGGGTGCCCAACCCTCGTGGTGGAAGACACCCGAGGCCACCACCAACCGGTGCACGAGATCGGGGCGCAGCTACGCCGTCACCAACGCCACTGGCGCACCATCGCTGTGGCCGACGAGGAACGCCGGCCCGTCGATCACCTGCTCGAGGAACGCGATGGTTTCTTGCGCCATCAGCTCGTAGGAAATCGGACCCTCGACGTCCGCCGTACGGCCGTGCCCGCGCCGATCGGGCCGGAACACGCGGAAGTGCTCAGTGAGGCCGGGGAGGTTCGATTCGAACACCCGGGAGTCGGCGCCGCCGGGGTGCAGGAGCACGAGCGGCTCTCCCTGCCCGTCTACTTCGTAGTACGTGTGCACATCGCCGAGCTGGACGTAGTTGGCCACCGCCGACTCCTCTCGTCGTCGTCCGGGAAGCTGCTGCTCCTGACGGTCGCCGAGACAGGAACTCATCGGTGTGGTGGTGACTTGCGCCTGCAGCGCGAAAGTGCGGCTAGGAACGGCGACGAGTCTGCTTCTACTCTTCCGCTCGGCTCGCGGAGCGGACACAGTTGCAGGTCCTGCGAACTGCGGCGAGTGACCCGGTCGGGGACGACGACCAGCCGCGTGTCGGGGAGCGGGCTACCCCTCGAACGGCTCGCCACAGACGGGCTCACCGTCGAACTGGGGTACGAACGCTCCGTCTTCCACGTGCACGTAGAACGAGCACAGGAAGTGGCGGCCGAACTGCTCCGAGAAGTCGATGGGAAGGAGCGCGTCGTTGGCGGTGTAGTCGTCGACGAGGCGCAGGTTGTTGATGAATCCCTCCCGCGTCGGACACTCGATGCCCGCCGCCTTCAGTCCCTCGATGAAGATGTCGGCGGAGAGCCAGCCGACGAATGGCACCTGGCCGATGGGGCGATCGGCCATCGCCTCCTGGAAGTCTTGGAAGCCGGCGGCTTCGAGCTCGAACGGCTTGAACTCGACCCCGAAGTACGCGCCGTCGAGGCCGGTGACGTCCAAGGCGAGCGGGTCGTAGCCACCGGGGAACACGACGATCGGGACGTCGGCATCCGCTTGCTTGAGCTGCTCGTTGAGCGCCGCGTTCTGGAGGAAGTCCATGCCCGTGTAGAGACCGTCCGCGCCGGACTGCTTGATGTCTTCGACCTCGCCGGTGAATTCGGTCTGACCGATAGGCACGTCGAACGTCTCGTAGACGACATCCAGGTCGGGATCGGCATCCACGGTCTCGGCGATCTGGCGGGCAAACGCAGTCGCCACCGGGGGACCACCGCCCACGATCGCGATCTTGGTTGCGCCGAGCATCTTGAGGACCTCGGCGTTGCGCGTGGTTTTCTGCTTGTCGGGATCTGGGTTGACGCCGTTGAAGCTGAAGAAGTTCGGGAACATGCCGTACGCGGGTTGCGCGAGGTGCCATCCGGTCACCGGGACGTCGTTGTCGAAGAAGTATTGACCCGACGCGTCGGCCGCGGTGCTGATCTCCATGACCCCGAAGACGTCGCTCCGCTCCACGAGCTCGCGCGCCGCCGTCACGTTGCGGGCTGCGTCGCCGGCGTCGTCGGCGACGACGAGCTCGAGGGTGCGATCACCGAGCTCACCCGTTGTGTTCGCCAGTTCGAAGCGGGCGCGCATCCCGTCCTCCGCCCGCGAGAAGGACTGGGCGGCAGCGCCGCTCTTCGCCATGATGGCGCCGACCGTGATGGTGTCGTCGCTCACACCCGGGTCGTTGGTGCAGGGCGACGGCGCCTCGACGCGCTCGAGATCCGCAAACGGGTCGTCACCTAGGTTCGGCGCGGGCTGGCTCTCCGTCTCCGGATCGTTGGAGCACGCAGCGGCGACCAACGTCAGCGCCAGTAGCAGCGCGGGTACGAAGCGCGTGTACCTCGAGGTTCTCATCCTGTCCCCGATCGGCCTCGACGACCCCTGCGAAGTTCGGAGGTTCAGTAGTACTCCCGCGCGATCCCTGACGCAAGTGTCAGTTCTGACACCTTACGCGGCCGAGAACCGTTCGCGCAGCACGTTCTTCTGGATCTTTCCGGTCGGGTTCCGGGGGATCTCATCGACGAGCTCGAGCTGCTCGGGCAGCTTCTGGAGCATGAGGCCCTGTTCGCGCAGGAACGTCGACATCTGGTCGAAGCCGAGCGGAGCCGCCGGGTCTGACGACACGACGACCGCACAGCACCGCTCGCCCAGCTCGGGATCGGGAACCCCGATCACCGCGACGTCGGCGACCCTCGGATGCGTATACAGGAGGTCCTCGAGCTCTCGGGCGCTGATGTTCTCGCCCTTCCGGATGATGATGTCCTTGACCCGGCCGGTGATGACGAGATACCCGTCGCGGTCTTGGAGACCGAGATCGCCCGTACGCAGGAACCCTTCGTCGTCGAACGCCTCGGCGTCGAGTGAGGAGTCGAGGTAGCCGCGGAAGAGCATGGGGCCGCGCACGTGCAGCTCGCCCTCTTCGCCGGGCCCGGCGGGCGCGCCATCGAGCGTGACGACGCGCACTTCGACGCCGCGGATTGGACGCCCCTCGGTCTCGGCGAGCTTGGCGTCGTCTCGCTCGCGGATCGTGTTCATGGCGAGGACGGGACATTCGGTAAGTCCGTACCCGGAGACGACGCCGACACCGCCCAGCTCACGCTTGACGTCGTAGTGGAGCTGCGGCGGCTTCGGCATCCCGCCGCCCGGATAGACGCGGGCGTGCGGGAAGAGCGGGACATTCGGCTGTTGCCTCTGCGCGTGGAGGTACGCGAGGTGGAACGGGGTGCCGGCGTTGCCGATCGTCACGCCCTCGCGCGCCAGGAGCGGAATCGTCGTCTCGTCGAACGCCTCGACGACGATCGTCGCCGAACCGGTGAGCAGGCTCCCGACAAGGGACAGGATCCCACCGATGTGTGTCAGCGGGAACACGAGCCCGCCGCGATCGTCCTCGCTGATCTCGAGCGCCTCGATCGTGCCGAGTGTCGCCGCGATCACCGTCTTGTCGGTGTGCAAGGCGCCCTTCGGGTCGCCGGTCGTACCCGATGTGTAGAACACCCATCGGACGGGCGCCTCTTGCTCGTCGTCCGCCGGCCCCGACGCGGCGGGAGTGCCGGCCGAATCGGCTTCGGGCAGGCCTCGATCGGCAACGAGAATCTCGAGCCCGGGTCGGTCGGCGGCGATCTCCTGCGCCATGGACGCGTAGTCGAAGCCGCGCCACACCGACGGGACGATGAGCAGCCGAGGCTCGAGCTGGCTGGCGATGAAGCCGACTTCGCGAGAGCGGTAGATCGGGATGATGGGGTTCTGCACCGCGCCCAGCCGGCTCAGGGCGCCGACGAGAACGAGCGACTCGTTCCAGGCGGGCAGCTGCCAGGACACCCGGGTACCGGCGCCGACGCCACGCGCCTCGAGCCCGGCGGCGACGCGCTCGCAGGCGGCGCGGTACTCGCCGAACGTCATCCGGCGACCGGATTCGTCGACCGCGAGCTCCCGGTCTGGCGTGAGCGCGGCCCGCTCCTCGACGAGCGGCCACAGGCGAAGAGCCTTGAGCATGCCCACCTCCGGCTGAGCTCGGCGGCTCCCAGTAGGTCCCCAAGCATAAGCTGACATGCACGTCAGCGTTGTTTGCGGGCGCGGGATCTCCAAGGACAACGACAAGCTCATCGAGACCGCCGTCGAGCAGGGTCTCCCGGCGCTCCGCTCGGCGCATGCCGACCGACGGCCCGACAGGAGGATCCGCCGTGATCATCGACTGCGACCGTCGACATCGTGTGGGCCCGGAAGGGCGACGTGCGCAGGGGCCGCATCCGCCTCGACGCCCGGGAGACGCGCACCTTCGAGCGCTCGGCCTACGCCCGCGGTCCCCGACCCGCGGGCGGCCGGCTCAGGGATACAACTTCTCCCCCCGGCCCAACACCTCGACGAACTGCGCGATGCGGCGGGCCCGGGTCTCGGGTCGCTTGGCGTCGTGGATGCGGTAGAGCACGGCGTAGCGGTTCTGGCTGTTGAGCGACTCGAAGGCCAGGCGCGCCTTCTTGTTCCGGGCCAACGCCCGGGCGAGGTCGTCGGGAACCTTCATGTTGGAGGGTGAGTCGTAGGCCGCGTCCCAGCGCCCGTCGGCCTTGGCTCGCTCGACCTCCTGGAGGCCCGCGGGCATCATCTTCCCCTGCTCGATCAGCTCGGTGGCTCGGGCCCGGTTCATCTTCGACCACGGGCTCTTCGCCCGGCGGGGCGTGAACTTCTGGCTGAAGTACGTGTCGTCGA
>JBOGFL010000148.1:0-2240 GCA_050743285.1 Acidimicrobiia bacterium | reverse complement strand
GCCCCCATCCGCCCTTCCCCGGCGCCGCCGGCGGGTCCATCCACGCAACGGCCGACGAGATGTTCACGACGAACCCGCGCCCCCGCTCGATCATCTGCGGCAGCACCAGACGGGTGAGGAGCAGAGGTGACATCACGTTGGCCTGGAGGTGCGCGGCGAGCAGGTCGAGGGGGGTGTCGAGAAATCGATCCATATGGCCGGGACCGATGTACCGCCCGTTGTTGACGAGCACGTCGACGCGACCCCAGGCCGCCAGCACGTCGTGGACTGCGGTCTCGAGGGAAGCGGGATCGAGGAGGTCGGCCGGCACCGCCATTGCCTCGCGACCTTCGGCCCGAATCAACTCGGTGGTCGCGTCGAGGCTGCCGGGTAGCGGCCGGGTGTCCGACTTCTTGACCGTCGACGAGTGTTCGCGCGCCTCGCCTTCGTGCACAGTGCGCGCAGTGGCGGCGACGTCGAATCCGGCTCGGGCGAGATGCACCGCGCACGCCTTGCCGATGCCGCGACTGGCCCCCGTCACGAACGCGACCTGCTCACTCATCGACCCGCGACCTTATGCTCACGCCATGACCGGCGCGCCGCTCGCGGCCGGCTCGAGCCGATCGAGCGCCTCGGGAGCCGACGAGGTGCCGGTTCTCGAGCGTCGTTTGGTCAGGCGGTGACGCGCACCGGGACGTTCGAGAATCCGGCCACGTTGGACATGTGCACTCGCCGCAAGCCACTCTCGTCGACTTCATAGGCCGGCCAGCGGGACCGGACCTCGTCGATCGCGATCGCACTCTCAAGACGAGCGAGCGCGGCGCCGAGGCACGAGTGGATGCCGTGACCGAGGCCGATCGCGAGCTTCGGCGGCCGGTCGATGTCGAACACGTCGGGACTGTCGTAGGCGCGTTCGTCGTGGTTGGCCGCGCCGGTGACCAGCAGCACGGGCACACCCTCGGGGATCGTGCCGCCCTCGAACCTGGCCTCGGTGTGCGTGAACCGGCCCTGGTACTGCGATGGCGCCCAGTAGCGCAGGACCTCTTCGACCGCGTTGGGAATGCGCTCGGGGTCGTCGAGAACCTTGCGCCACTCGCCCGGGTTGCGGCCGAACAACACCAGGCCGCTGCCGATGAGCTTCGTCACCGTCTCCGAGCCTGCCGCCGCCAGCAGCGTCGCGAACCCGGCGATCTCACCGTCGCTCAGGCGCGAGCGGTTTCCGGTTTCGTCCTCGACCTCGACCTCGATGAGCCGGCTGATCATGTCGTCGGCCGGCTGGCTCCGCTTCGTCTTGATGAGCTCGAGGAAGTAGACGAGCTGGTTCATGCCCGCCTGCATGCCCTCGGGTGTTGGTTTCGGGTCGTCGGGTTCGCGGTGCAGCATCTCGTCGGTCCAGATCCGCACCTGCTGCCGGTCGGGCTCGGGAACGCCGAGCATCGTCGAGATCACCTCGACCGGGAACGGCGCCGCGAAGTCGGCGACGAGATCGATCTCGTCGCGGCCTTCGAGTCGGTCGAGGTACTGCGCGACGACGCGCCGTACCAACGGCTCGAGCGCGGCGACGGCGCGCGGCGTGAATACGCGACTCACGAGCTTGCGCATCCGCTCGTGCTCGGGCGGATCCATGAAGATGATGCTCGAGCCACGCTGCGGGTTGTTCGGGTCGGTGAGCTGGTCGATCGTCACGCCGTGCTGGCTCGAGAACGTCTTCCAGTCGCGATGGGCGGCCACCAGGTCGTCGAACCGGGAGAGGGCCCAGAAGCCAAAATGCTCGTTGTGGTACACGGGCGCCTCGTCGCGGAGCCACCGGTAGGTGTCGTACGGATCGTCGAAGAAGTCGGCCGAGAACGGGTTGAACTCCACGTTTCTCCCCGGTGAAGCGCTGGTCGCGCGGACAGCCCCGAGGCTACGGCATGTCGTAGCGTCGGTCGGGTGAGGAGACCGGTTCGGGGTCGCGTGTCGTGATCGAACGGTTCGTGCTCTTCGGCGCCTCCGGTGATCTTGCCGCCCGTCTGCTCCTGCCCTCGCTCGCCGGCCTGGTCGCCGAGGGCGCGGTACCGGCCGGACTGCGGGTGGTCGGTGCCGGCACCGAAGACATGCCGTCCGGCGAGTTCCGCGGTCGCATCCAGACCGCGCTCGAGCTGCACGCGGCCGCCGTCGACGAGGCGGCCCGCGACAAGCTCGTCAAGTCACTCGAGTACGTCACCGCCGACGTGACGAATCCCGACGATGTCGCTCGCGTGTTGCGTACGGGGTCGGGC
>JBOGFL010000147.1:0-8518 GCA_050743285.1 Acidimicrobiia bacterium | reverse complement strand
AAGCTCGACTCCCTGCGCCGGGACACCGCCGCGGCCGCCGGCCGGAGCGTCGACACCGCCCGGGTACAGGGCCTCCTGGGCGACATCGACGTGGAGGCCCGGGCCGTCGACGCCCGCCTCGTCGCCGCCTCCCGGCTCCCCGGTCCGGCCAAGCACCGTACGTTGCTGGAGCTCCGCACCCGGGTGATCGAGGTCGAGCGCCTGGCGGATCGGGTCTCCGACCTGCTGGCGGCGTTGGAGGCGCCGGACGCCCGCGAGGTCGATGTGGGATTGCAGCGGGTGCGCGACAGCCTCGATGCCCTCGACGAGGCGCGACGCGAGACCCGTGAGATGGGACCCGAAGGCACGCCGGGTACCCTCGAGGCGTGACCGACTCCGGCGCGCTGCTCGCGCTCCTGGTCATTGGGGCGATGGCGCTCGGCCTCCTTACCCGGCGGCGGGTGACGGGCGTCCCGCTGCGGATGTCGCTCACCCGCCCGGGCGCGACGCGGATCCACCGCCAGCTGCACGACGATCTCCGGCGCGCCCGGCGGGCCGTCGCCCGTGCCCAGCGCGAAGGGTTCCCGGTCCAGATACCGGCGGAGGTGCTCGCTGACACCGAGCACCGCGCCCGTGACCTCGACGCCCGGCTGCTGGCAAGCTGTCGCCTGCCGTTCCTTGCCCGTCAGCGCGAGGCGCTCGTGTTGCGCGCCGAAGCGGCCGACGTGCGACGTGTCGCTGCTCGCGTCGAGCAGCTGGCGAACGAGCTCGTCACCCCGCCCGCGCCCCGCCCGGCACCGCGCGAACTACACCGTCGCCTCGACGCGCTCGACGCCGCCCGCCGCGACGCGCACGGCGTGTCCCACCGTTGGGGTGGCACCGGTCCCGCCGCCACCTGACCCGCGCCGCGTGGCCGATCGACGCCGGGTCGCTTCCGGATCACCGTACGAGTCGTCCGTCGGCTTCAGCCGGGCGGTGCGAGTCGGCGACCGGGTCGTTGTCTCCGGGACCGCGCCGATCGAACCCGACGGCTCGTGCGCGTCCGATGTCGGGCGCCAGGCGCGCCGCTGCTTCGAAATCATCATCGCCGCGCTGAAAGAGCTAGGGGCCGGTCCTGAGCACGTCGTGCGCACCCGGATGTTCATCACCCGCAGCCACTACTCGGACGAAGTCGGCCGGGCGCACCTTGCCGCGCTCGGTGACGTGCGCCCGGTCGCGACGATGGTCGTCGTCCCCTCGCTGCTCGATCCCCGATGGAAGGTCGAGATCGAGGCGGAAGCGGTGCTGTGACCGACGCACCGCTCATCGTCACGGGCATGCACCGGTCGGGCACGTCCTTGCTGGCGGCGACGCTCGTCGACGCGGGCGTCGACCTCGGTACCGACCTCCTGGCACCCGACCACCAGAACCGGCGCGGCTACTTCGAAGACCGACCCTTTCTCGAGCTGGACCGCCGGCTCCTCGCGGCCGCGTGCCCGGCCGACGACCCGGGCTGGCCCGACTGGGGGTGGACCGAAGCCGAGCTGCTCGATCCCGGTGTCATCGCCCGGCACCGCGCCGACGGCCGGGCGCTGCTCGAGAGCCGTCGCCGCGACCACGCCTGGGGCTGGAAAGACCCGCGCGCCACGCTGCTGCTCGATTTCTGGGCCGGGCTCGCGCCAGATGCCCGCTATCTCTTCGTGTACCGGCCGCCGTGGGAGGTCGCCGACTCGATGGTGCGGTACGGGCATCCGGCCCTCGAGCGCCATCCGTCGTTCGCGTTGCGAACGTGGGCGTATTACAACCGCCATCTCCTCGACTTCGCGCGTCGGCACCAGGAACAGTGCGCGCTGGTTGCGATCGACGCGGTGACCGACCGCTGGCCGGAAGTGGCCGAAGTCGTCACCGAGCGGCTCGGCGTTCCGCTCGGTCCGGTCGCCGCGAGCGGAGTCGACCCCGAACTGCTCGTGCGCGATGCGACCGCGCTCGAGGAGGTCACGCGTGACCGGGCGCCGTGGGCGCTCTCGTTACATCACGAGCTCGACGAGCTCGCCGATCTCCCATCCGGGATCGCGGGGGATGGCGGGCCGACTGATGAACCGGTGGTGTCGATCGTCGTGCCGTGTTTCAACGGCGGCACCGAGCTGCTCGAGGCGGTGGCCAGCTGCGATCGGATCCGGGACGTCTTTTGCGAGCTCCTCATCGTCGACGACGGCTCCGACGACCCGGAGACGCGCCGGCTCGTCGACGAGCTCGGCGGTATCGGCTACCGGGTGGTACGGCAACAGAACCGGGGCCTTGGCGCGGCTCGCAACGCCGGGCTCCGCGTCACCCGTGGCCGCTACGTGCTGCCCCTCGACCACGACAACCGCCTCCGGCCGGAGTACGTGACACGCGCCCTCGAGGTGATGGAGCGTGACTCCAAAGTTGGCGTCGTCTACGGCGATGCCCAGCGCTTCGGCGCGCGCGACGACCGTTGGGAGATGGGAGCCTTCGACATCGAACGCTTGCTGCGCTGGAATCACATCGACGCCTGCGCGGTCATTCGGAAAGAAGCGATCGAGGAGGGCAACGGGTACGACGACCGCATGCTGGTACCCGGCGCCGAGGATTGGGACCTCTGGCTCGGAATTGCCGAGCGGGGCTGGCGCTTCCACTACATCCCCGAGGTGCTGTTCGATTACCGGGTGCGACCCGGATCGATGGTGACCGGGCTCGACGAGCCCGAATCTCGGGCCGAGGTCGTCGCTCACATCGTGGCCAAGCATCACCAGCTGTACACCGAGCACCTGCCCGAAGTCGTCGGCGGCCTCCAGCAGTGGATCGGCGAGCTCTACGAATCAGCCACCAGCCTCGAGACCGAGGTCGACAAGCTCACCGATCGCGCCGCCCGGGCCGAGCACGAGGCGGAGGAGCTCCGCGCCGCAGCCGCCGATACCGACGCCGAACTCGCCCGCATCCGCGCCACCCGCACCTGGCGCCTCCGCCGGCGCGTTCTCAGGCTCTTGGGCCGCCGAAACTGACGCAACTCAAAGGGCCTGCTCCGCGAGGCGGCGGGCGATGACACGGAGGCAAAGGGTCTCGTCGGCTCCTTCGAAGATAGACAGCACGCGCGCGTCGACGAAGAAGCGTGAAACCGGATACTCCTCCGCGTAGCCCATGCCGCCGTGGAGCTGCATCGCTTCCCGGGTGACCCATTCTGCGGCTCGGCACACGTACGCCTTCACCATCGACGCCTCGAGGGCGCCTTCGCCACGTGCCATGCGTCGGGCGACCTCGTACGCGAACTGGCGGCCGCCCTGGATCAGCACCGCCATCCGCGCCAGCTTCAGCTGACTCAGCTGGTAGTCGAACACCCGCCGGCCGAACACCTCGCGTTCGCATGCGTAGGACAGCCCCACGTCGAACGCCGCCTGCATCAGTCCGACCGCGCGCGCCGCGGTCTGCAACCGGCCGTTCTCGAATCCTTCCATCTGGAGGTAGAAACCCTTGCCCACGCCGCCATCCTCACCGACGAGGTTCTCGGCCGGCACCAGCCAGTCCTCGAACGCGACCTCGTACGAGTGCATCCCGCGATACCCGAGCGTGTCGATGGCGCGGCCCTCCATGCGGCCGCCGCCTTCCTGCTCGAACTGGAACACGTGCCCCGGCGCGGGCTCTTTCTCGACGACGAACAGCGACAGGCCCCGGTGCCCGGCGGCCCGGTCGGGATCGGTGCGGGCGAGCAGCATGAGAAGGTTCGCCCGCCCCGCAAACGTCGCCCACGTCTTCACGCCGTTCATGCGGTAGCCGCCGTCGGCCGGCGTCGCGCTGAGCTTGATGCCGGCGACGTCGGACCCGAAGTCGGGCTCGGTCACCATGACCCCGACCATGAGCTCCCCGCTCGCGATGCGCGGCAGCCACCGCTGCTTCTGAGCCTCGGTGCCACCGCGCACGATGGCGCGGGTGAGGATCTCGGGCCGGGTGATGAGCGATCCACCCACGCCGAGCGACCCCCACGACAGCTCCTCGGTCGCCACCACCATCCCGAGGTAGTCGTTGGCGCCGCCCGACGCGTAGCCGTCGTACTCCTCCGGCACCGAGAGGCCGAACCCGCCGAGCTCGGCGAGCCCGGCGATCACCGCTTCGGGGATGTCGGCGTTGGTCCGGTGGATGTGCTCGGCGACTGGGCGGATGCGGTCCTCGGCGAAACGGCGGAATGTCTCCCGCACGAGCTCGAAGTCTTCGGCGAGGTGGGCGGGACCGGTGCCCGCGGTTTCGACGCGCGCGGCGAGCTCCTGGAGGAATTCGGGGCTGCGGTGCGTCTCGACGAACGGGAGCGCGGGCGCCAGCTCGCCGGCGTCGACACCCCAGATCTGCTCGCGGCCGAGCATCTTGGCGCCGAGATCGGCGACCGCGTCGGCGACGTACGCCCGGGCGAGCATCGACTCGAGCTCACCGTGCTCGGCGTACTCGAGGATCGCCCGGCACCCTTCGACCGCACTGGCCGCGTGGGCGAGGTCGTACGCGAGCGCCTGGTGCTCGTCGAGGCGCGCGACCGAAAGGTTGCCGCCGTCGCTGGAAGCGCGCGCCAGCTGGCCGGCGGCCGCCTGCACCACGTCCGCGGCGACCGCGACGGCAGCCTCGGCCGCGGGGAGCTGGTCGGTCACGGGCTCTGCTGTCCCGGACTCGTCGTCGTTGTCGTGGTGGTCGTCGTAGTGGTGGTGGGCAGCGCGGTTGTCGTCGGCGGCGCGGGCATGGTCGACACCGGCGCGGTGGTGCCCGTCGTCGGCGGCGCGGTCGCGGTCGTCGCCGGTGTGCTGACGTCCCGGCTGGTTCCGGGCACGCGCGTGCTGCCCTCGGTCTCGAGCACGTCCTTGGCCGCGTCGGGCACCGCCTGCTCGTTCACGCAGAAGTCCTGGTCGAGCAGGGTGAAGACGGGCTCGGCCAGGTAGTCGCCGCCGTCGGGCGTGAAGTGCACGCCGTCGCCGGCGCGGAGCGTGGTCTTGCCGTCGCCGGTGTCGACCGACGATGCGTATTGACCTTCGGGACTGGCGAAGCGGGTGTACGCGTCGACGTAAGCGACCTCGGGATGGCGTTCGGCGACGCGGACCGCGACATCGTTTGCCAGCTGCACCTGCATCGAGAACGAGTCGGACTCCATGATGGGTGCGCCGACCCAGTACACGGTACGGCCGGGTCCGACGAGGATCGTCATG
Organism: Acidimicrobiia bacterium; assembly: GCA_050743285.1. GTDB lineage: Bacteria > Actinomycetota > Acidimicrobiia > IMCC26256 > JACDBD01 > JBOGFL01. The sequence goes on along the minus strand of JBOGFL010000147.1, from coordinate 3,362 downwards.
GTCTGGTCGACCAGCGTTTCGTACTCGGCGACCCACTCCTCGGCTGCAGTGCCTTCCGTGGGCGCGACCTTGGCGTCGTTGGTGCCGATCACGAACGCGACCGCGTCGGGTGACAACGTCGCGAGCTGCTCGGTGGCATGCTCGGGCCAGTCGAAGAACTCGGGGGAGGTGAGGCCGCTCGAGACCCGTGAGTCGAACTGGGGCTGCACGACGCCGGTTTGGGCGGCCATCTCACCGAGCGACGGGCCCAGCGATCCCGCGAGCGAGTCACCGCCGATCCAGAGGTTCAGAGGCGCGTCGGGTGTGAGGACCGGGCACTCATCGACCGCAGCCGCGACCTCCCCGGTTTCCTTCTCCTTCGGGTCCTTCTTGTCGGCGCCCGGGTTGCTCTCATCGCCCGCGGCGGTCAGGGCGTACGCGGTGCCACCGGCGAGGAGCACGCAGATCCCGACCCCGGCCGCGACCCAGCGCCGGCGTTGCCGGCGCTGGGTTCGTTGCTCGCGGCGGGCGCTTGCAGGCGCGGAAGGTGAACTCATCGGAAGGACCGCAGGATCCCGAAGATGCTACCGGTCGGGCCCGAACGCGAGCGCTCAGGCGTGCTCGGCGGCGCGGTCGAGCTGGGTGCGGTACAGATCGGCGTAGAGGCCGCCCGCGCGCAGCAGCGCGTCGTGGCGTCCCTCTTCGACGATCCGACCCTCGTCGAGCACGAGGATGCGGTCGGCGTTCACGATCGTCGACAGGCGGTGGGCGATGACGAGCGCAGTGCGTCCCTCCAGTGCCTCGGCCAGGGCGCGCTGGATCGCGAGCTCCGACTCCGAGTCGAGGTGTGACGTCGCCTCGTCGAGGATGATGACGGCCGGGTCCTTGAGGAGCACTCGCGCGATCGCCAGACGCTGTTTCTCGCCCCCCGACATCCGGTACCCGCGCTCGCCGACCACGGTGTCGTATCCGTCGGGCAGCGTCTGAATCAGATCATCGATGCGGGCGGCGCGGCATGCGACGATCAGCTCTTCGTCGGTCGCGTCAGGTCGTGCGTACCGGAGGTTGGCACGGATCGTGGCGTGAAACAGATGCGCGTCCTGCATGACCATTCCGACCGCGGAGCCGAGCGACGACATCGTGAGCTCCCGCACGTCGCGCCCGTCGAACAGCACCCGGCCCTCAGTGGTTTCATGGATGCGCGGCACGAGCAGCGCGGTCGTGGTCTTGCCCGCGCCGGAAGGTCCGACCAGCGCGACCGTCTCACCCGGCTCAACCGCGAAGTTCACGTCGCGCAGGGTCCACACGCTGGCGTCGCCCGGCGGTTCGGGTGCGCCCTCCTCGAGGGACGGGAGCGAAGCAAGCGCCGCGGGTGGATGACGGAACCACACGTGCTCGAACTCGAGACGCCCGTGCGGCGCCTCGAGATCAACCGCACCAGGTCGGTCGGCGATCAGCGGCGGGAAGTCGATGACCTCGAAGACGCGCTCGAAGCTCACAAGCGCGGTCATCACCTCGACGCGAGCGTTCGTGAGCTGCGTGAGCGGCGTGTAGATCTGGCTCACATAGATGACGAACGCGGCGACCGTTCCGATGGTCATCGCACCCGAGATCACGAGCCGGCCACCGACGTAGTAGACGACCGCGGTCCCGACCGCGGCGACGAGACCCAGGGCCACGAAGAGCACCCGCGAGTACAGCGCCGACTTGATGCCGATGTCGCGCACCCGCTCGGCACGCTGCTCGAACCCGCTGCGCTCTCGATTTCGGGAGCCGAACAGCTTGACCACGAGTGCGCCGGCGACGTTGAAGCGTTCGGCGATCGTGTTGTTCATCGACGCGTTGAGCTGCATGCCCTCCCGCGTGATCGTCTGGAGGCTGCGGCCCATGCGGCGGGCGAGGACGATGAAAATCGGCAGCACGAGCAGCGTGAGGATCGTGAGTCGCCACTCGAGCGCGAGCATCACCGTCAGCGTCACCGTCACCGCAATGAGGTTGGAGACGACGGTTCCGACAGTCCCCGTCACTGCCTGTTGGGCGCCGATGACGTCGTTGTTGAGGCGGCTCATGAGCGCGCCGGTCTGGGTACGGGTGAAGAAAGAGATGGGCATCCGCTGGACGTGGTCGAAGAGGGAGACCCGTAGGTCGAAAATCAAGCCCTCGCCGACCTTGGCCGAGTACCAGCGCTGGATCAGGGAGAGTAGGGCGTTGGCCAGCGCGAGGCCGACGGCCGCGGCCGCCAAGAGGGTCACCATCTCCTGGTCCCGCTCGGGCACGGCGTCGTCGAGCAGCGCGCGGAACAGGAGAGGCGGGATGGCGGTCACGACCGCAGCGATGACCACCGCGATGATGAAGCCGATGATCAGCGCCCGGTAGGGCCGGGCGAACCGCAGCACGCGGCGCACGACGTCGCGTTCCAGCCGTCTTCCGTCGAGCGCGCCCGAATCACGCCGGAATCCGGCCATCGTCTGCCAGTGCTGTGCCACGCTCTGCCAAACCTACCGGCCGCGGCTGTGATTCCCTCTCCTCACTAGGCTCGACCGCGTGCTTGCAGATCCCGAGGTACGAGCCGAACTGATCGCCACCGTGCGGCGGTTCGTCGAACGGGAGGTACTGCCCGTCGCCTCCGATCTCGAACACGCTGACGAATACCCGGCCGCGTTGGTCGAGCAGATGAAAGCGCTCGGGCTGTTCGGAATCACCATTCCCGAGGAGTTCGGCGGGCTCGGCCTCGACCTCCCGACCTATTGCGGCGTCATCGAGGAGCTCGCGGCGGGATGGATGTCGCTTTCGGGCGTCATCAACACCCACGTCATCGCGGCGAACCTGATCCGCGCCCACGGTACCGACGAGCAGCGCAAGCGTTGGCTGCCCGCGATGACGACCGGGGAGCGGCGCGGCTGCCTGTCGCTGTCGGAAGCCGACGCGGGCACCGACACCCGGAACATCCAGTGCCGGGCCGAACGCGACGGGGATGAGTACGTCATCACCGGCACCAAGATGTGGATCACGAACGGGCTCCACGCCGGTCTGGTGGCGTTGGCGGCGCGCACCGCCGAGGGCGTGACCTGCTTCATGGTCGAGAAGGAGCCGGGTGCGGTGCGCTCGGGCGGCATATCCGTCAGCCGCAACATCGGGAAGCTCGGCTACAAGGGCGTGGAGACGGTCGAGATGACGTACGACGGTCACCGGGTGCCGGCCGACTGCGTGCTCGCGGGCGACGGGGGCCTCGGACGCGGGCTGCCGCACATCCTGGGCGCGCTCGAGGTAGGTCGGATCAACATCGCCGCTCGCGCCGTCGGTGTGGCCCGTGCCGCGTTCGACGCCGCGATCCGCTACGCCCGCGAACGCGAGACGATGGGCCGGCCCATCGCCGAGCACCA
>JBOGFL010000146.1:0-1760 GCA_050743285.1 Acidimicrobiia bacterium | reverse complement strand
CGAACAGGCGATCGTCGACCCCGACACGCCACATTCATTGACCTACCGGATCCTGACGCCGGGCGGCGAGGTGCGCTGGCTCGACACGCGCGGGCAACCGCTCGACGAGGAGCGCCAGGAGTGGATCGGGGTGGCGATCGACGTCACCCGCCGGCGGCGTGCCGAGGCCGAGCTCCGAGTGAAGGTCTCGGGGCTCGATTCTGTACTCGAGCACGCGCCCGCCGGCTTCGCCTTCTTCGATCGGGACTTTCGCTTCGTCCATGTCAACGATCCGCTCGCACGCATGAACGGATTGCCGATCGACGCCCACGCCGGACGTACCGTCGCAGAGCTGCTGCCGCAGCTATGGACTCAGGTCGAGCCGGTCCTCCAACGGGTTGCCGAGACCGGCGTCCCGGCCATCGACGTCGACGTCATCACCCAGACTCGCGCTGAACCGGGAGTCGACCGGCACTTCCTCACCAGCTACTACCCCGTGAACGTTGATGGCGTCGCGGTCGGGTTCGGCGCCCTGCTCGTCGACATCACCGAGCACCGGAGATCGGAGATCGCCGCCCATCTCCACGCCGAAGCCGGGGAGCTTCTCGGATCGGAATCGAGGATCGAGGACCTCGTCGAGCGCGCGGTTCGAATGCCGATCCCCGATCTGGCCGACGCGTGCACGCTCTACCTCCGCCCGACGGAGGTATCCGGGGCGATCACGACCGTCGCGCATGTTGATCCTGCCCTCGAGGCGAAGATGCGCGCCGCCTACCAACGCCACGGCCACGAAAGCCCAGAAGACCCCGCGGCCGACGTGCTACAGCACGGAAAGAGCATGCGGGTAGAGCTCGTCACACCCGAGATGCGCGTGAGCCCCGCGGTCCGCGCTGAAGACCGCGAACTTCAACTTGCTATCGGCGTCAACTCCTGGATGGCGGTGCCCGTGCGCCACCGCGGAAAGGTGCTCGGATCATTCGCATTTCTCTCGACGGTTTCCGAGCGCCGGTTCAAGGAGTCCGACCTCGAGATGGCCGAGCAACTGGCGTCTCGGATCGGGCTCGCCATCGACAATGCACGGTTGTCGACGATCGCGGCGCTCGCGCAGGCGCGCCTTCTCCTCCTCGCACGAGCCGGTGAGATCGTCACCGAAGAACTCGACTCGACCGCCCGACTTCGTCGCCTGACCGGTCTGCTCGTCCCCGACCTGGCCGATTTGGCCGCCGTGCATGTCGCCGGACCGGACGGCGACGTGCTCGACCTTCTGGACGTCGCGTTTCGGGATCACGCGTTGCAGGATTCCGGCGACGAGTCTCGGAGCTGGCCGCCGATGCCCGTCCTCGACAACGCCACGCCCGTGGCAGTCGCATTCCGTACCGGTGAATCCGTACTGCTGTCGGAGGTGCCCGAGGATCTGATCGAGCGCGTACGAGGCGCCAGCGTTGCCGGCGCTCCTCGCCGCCTCGGCGTGACGTCCGCCCTCGCGGTCCCGTTACGCGTCGATGAGCACAGGCTCGGCACGTTCACAATCTGTTACACGGACTCCGGACGCCGCTACTCCGAAGACGACATTCCGCTGGTCGAGGAGCTCGCCCGGCGGGTGGCTTCTTCCGTGCAGCACGCCCGCCGATTCGAGGCGGAACACGAGACCGCCGCGCTCCTCCAGCTCAGTCTTCTTCCCGACCGGCTGCCGCAAATCGCCGGTGTCGACCTCGTTGCCCGCTACCTGCCCGGCAGCGCCGGCGTCGCGGTAGGTGGCGACTGGTACGACGTGGTGGCGC
>JBOGFL010000145.1:0-2732 GCA_050743285.1 Acidimicrobiia bacterium | reverse complement strand
CACCCGACCGTCGGGGACCGGCTCGACCCAGAACGACTCCGACAGTGGCGGGCCGAGCGGCGTGTCCGCGGTGGAGGCGGGGCCGAGATCGATCGGACGGGCGCGCCGCTGCCGGCCGTTCAGCATGTCGAGACACACGTTCGTGGCAATGCGATAGAGCCACGAACGCAGGGCCGAGCGTCCCTCGAAGCGGTCGAAACCCCGCCACGCCCGTACCAGCGTCTCCTGAACCGCATCCTCGGCCTCGAACGAAGAGCCCAGCATGCGGTAGCAGTGGGCGGTGATCTCCGCACGGTGCTGCTCGAGCTGGCGTTCGACGTCTTCGTCGCGTGTTGCGGTCCGGACCACTCCACCGGATGTTGCTGCGAGATCTGTCATTGCCGCGTGTCCTTACCCTCGGGACCCGCCCACGAACCATTGGAGGTCGCGCCATCGTAGGCGATGAGTTTCGGGCCGCTTCGAGGTCGTACGTTCGGGCTTCGAAGAGATTCGAAGAGAGAGGAGCGACATGGCGAACCACGAACCCGCAACCGATGTCGACTCGCGCTTCTCGATGGAGGGCGCGAAGCCGACTTCCTGGAACGACGCCCAACACCAGTTGACGAACGCCGAGTTGTACTGGCTGACCTCCGTGCGTCCCAATGGGCGCCCGCACGTGACGCCGCTGATCTCGGTGTGGCTCGACGGCGCGCTCCATTTTTGCACCGGCCCGAGCGAACGCAAGGCGAAGAACCTGGCCCGGAACGCGCACTGCATCCTGACCACGGGGACCAACTCGCTCAATGAGGGGCTCGATCTGGTGATCGAAGGCGACGCCCAGCGAGTCCGCGACGACGGCCGGCTGCGAACCATTGCCGGTGCCTACGAGGCGAAGTACGGGCCCGACTGGCACTTCGATGTGCACGACGGCATGTTCCACCACGACTCGGGAGAGGCCCTCGTCTTCTCGGTGACGCCGACGAAGGCGTTCGGGCTCGGCAAGGGCGCCTACAGCCAGACCCGCTGGGTTTTCGATCTCGCCTCTTGACAAGAAAAGTCGTCAGGCGCGAGTGTGGCCTGGTGCGAGACATCGAGGTGATCGAGGATCCCGGCGCCGCCGAAGCGGCGCTCGACCCGGTGCGCGCCCGGCTGCTGCGAGCGCTCGCCGAGCCGGCCTCGGCCGGTGCACTCGCCCCCCGGGTCGGCATCGCCCGGCAAAAGGTCAACTATCACCTACGCGCGCTCGAGTCCCACGGCCTCGTGGAGCTGGCCGAGGAACGCAAGCGCGGCGGCATTACCGAGCGGGTGATGCGGGCGACCGCGGCGCACTACGTCGTCTCGCCCGCCGCGCTCGGCGCCTCGGCCGCCGAACCCGGGGAGGCCGCCGACCGGTTGTCGGCCCAGTACCTCATCGCGCTGGCGGGGCGTGTCGTGCGGGAGGTCGGCAGCTTGGTGCGGAGGTCCGGAGCTGCCGGGAAGCGCCTTTCGACCATGACGATCGACACCGAGATCCGTTTTCGTTCGGCCGAGGACCGCGCCGAGTTCGCGGATGAGTTGACCGCATCGGTGCTCGAGCTCGTTGCCCGATACCACCACGACGACGGACGTCCGTTCCGGCTCGTCGTGGCTTCCCACCCGAAGCCCAAGGAGACCCCATGACCACGCCCACGCCCACGCCCGACGTCCCGCTCCGCATGGAGCTGACCTTCGAGCTGCCCGGAACGCCGGAGCAGTTGTGGGACGCAATCGCGACCGCCAACGGAATCAGCTCCTGGTTCCTGCCCACCGACCTCGAAGAGCGAGCGGGCGGGGCGATCGTCACCCACATGGGTCCCGACGACTCGCCAGGGACGGTCACCGGCTGGGACCCGCCCCGGCGGCTCGAGTACGAAGAACCGGATTGGGTACGGCTCACCGGCCACGGTGACGCGGTTGCCACGCCGCTCGTCACGGAGTTCCTGGTTGAGGCGCGGTCAGGTGGATCGTGCGTGCTGCGCGTCGTGAGCAGCGCGTTCGGTACCGGTGCCAACTGGGAGCAGGAGTTCTTCGACGAGATGGAAAAGGGCTGGCGCCCGTACTTCGACCGACTCCGCCTCTACCTCACCCATTTCCGGGGCCAGCGGGTCACCCTGCTCGACGTGCAGGCATCACTCGCCGGCACCGGCGACGCAGTGTTCGAGGCGATGCGCAACGACCTCGGAATCGAACAGGTCGGGCAAACATTCGAACTGCGCGATCTCCGCGGGACGATCGAGCGCCTGGGGGACGTCGAGCTTCTGGTGCGTCTCAACAATCCCGTCCCCGGGTTTCTCGCAGTCGCCGTTCTCGACATGGGTGACAACAAGACGACCGCGGTCGTGCAAGGTCAACTGTTCGCTGAGCGCGCCGCGGCGGTGGTGGAGCGCGAACAGCCGGAGTGGCAGGCTTGGCTCGAGAGTCTCGCGCTCACGATGGCGCGGTAGTGCTGCGACGACGAGGGTGTCACGCCGGTCGGACGTCGCCCGGGGGATGCTCCTCGAACCACCGCACGATCTCGGGCATGCTGCCTTCGAACTCGCCCGGGATGGAGAGGTTCAAGGCCCCGGCCCGGACGTCACCGCGGTTCTGGAAGTCGTGGGTGGTGCCGCCCGGCGCCAACACGAATGACCCCGCGGGCGCCTCGACCCAATGGTCTCCGATGAGGAAGCTCATCACGCCCTCCACCACGTAGAAGACGTCGTCCTCTTCGTGGGAGTGGGCGCCCGGTCCGGTCG
>JBOGFL010000144.1:0-2339 GCA_050743285.1 Acidimicrobiia bacterium | reverse complement strand
CGTACTCGCTGGGCGGTTGATCGAGGCCGGGCTTCGAACCGTGCAGACGGGTGACGAACCGGCTCCCGCCGTCGAGGTACATGAGGAACATCGGGAGCCACACCGCCGAGAGCTCCATGACGCCGATCCGCAATTCGGGATGCCGGGCGAGCGCGCCGTTCAACGAAAGATCGGCGAGCGCGAGGGCGGCGGGGACCCACAGGAAAACCGAGCTGAGGATCGGGAGCCCGGGTTCGGGGTCCATCGCGTACCAGGCGTCGTCGAACGGTCGGGGCTGGTCGGCGACGTGGAAGACGGGCGTGACGCCGTGGTCGACAAACGCGCGCCAGGCGCGGTCGAGCCCCGGATCCGAGAGCGGACGTCCGTCGAACAGCGCCGGGGCGATCATCGCCAGGCGGACACCGGCGGCGTCGAGCCCCGCGAGCTGGCCTTCGAGCCAATCGGTGTCCCGCAGCGTGAGGTGCGCCACGGGATGAAGCCGGCCGCCACCCTCGCCCGACACCGTCATGGCCCAACGGTTCCAGGCGCCCATGTTCACCTTGGTCGCCGCGAGGTCGCCGGCGAGGTCGCGCTCCCACGAAAGTCCGTAGTTCGGGAACAGCACGGTCTCGTCGACGCCGAGGCCGGGCAGGGCGCCGAGGCGGGCGTCCGGATCCCAATAGCTGGCCGGCAGCCCCTCGTCGTACGGGATTGCGGGAGGTAGGCCGCGCTTCGCCCGCTGGAATCGTTCGCCGATGGCGTCGGTCTCGCCCGGGACTTGCACGTCGGCGGCGACGACGCGGTTGCCTCGCCACGTCACCCACGCGGTCCCGACGTCGTCGTCGACGATCTCGATCGCCAGATCCCGATCCTTGGGGTCGGCGTGGTCGGCCCACAGCCTGCGGCTCTCGAACAGGTGCTGATCGCTGTCGATAACGGCGGTCATGGGTGCTCCGCTCTCCTGGTGGGCCACTATTGTGGCCTGCGGCTCACACCGCCGTCACCCGTCGGGTGGTCGCCGCGCGATGATCCGGCCGTGGACGCGCGTACCGCAACCTCGATGGGCAGCATGCTCGCCGAGTACGCCCGCAGCCGCCCGCACCACCCCGCCGCGGTCGACGGCGACCACCGGTTCAGCTACGCCGAGTTCGACACGCGCGTCAACCGCCTCGCGCACGCACTGAGCCGGGCGGGCCTCGGTGCAGGCGACCGGGTGCTCTGGCTCGGGCAGAACTCTTTTCGCGTGCTCGAGGGCCTGCTGGCAACAGCCAAGCTCGGCGCGATGTTCTGCCCTGCGAATTGGCGCCAGAGTCCGGACGAACTCGCCTTCGTCATCGACGACTTCGACGCCCAGGTCGTCATCTGGCAGGAGGCGGAGATCGGTGAGACCGTGCACGAGGCACGCGCGCAGGCGGCATCGACCGGGCTCTGGCTCCGGCACGACACCGACGAACCCGACAACTACGAGGCGTTCCTCGCCTCCGGCTCGCCCGCACCGCCCCTCGTCGATGTCGACCCCGCGGCCGCCAGTCTCGTCCTCTACACCGCGGCCTTCGCGGGCCGGCCGAACGGCGCCATGCTCAGCCACACCGCGCTGATCTCGGGGGGACTCATGCTCGCCCGGGTGATGGAGGTGGGACCCGAGGCGGTGTTCTTGAACTCGGGGCCGCTCTTCCACGTCGGCACCTTCATGAGCACACTGGCTACGTTCGTGTACGGCGGGACCAACGTGTTCGCACCGCGCGTCGACCCCGAGGAGCTCTGCCGGCTCATCGCCAGCGAGGGATGTACGGGCGCGTTCATCGTCGGTCCGACGACCGGCCAGATCCTCGCGGTGAACCGCGAGCGGCGCTACAACCTCAAGACGCTGCGCGCGCCGCCGGGAAAAGCAGAGTGGAACGAGATGATCACCATCGACACCAGCGCCTGGACCCGCAGCCCGGGCGGATACGGACAGACCGAGGTCATGGGCATGCTCACGTTCGGCGCCCTCGCACCCGACGGGATCGGAACGCACGGACGGCCGTCACCACTCGTACAGGTACGCATCGTCGATACCGAAGACAACGACGTGCCGGTGGGCGAGACGGGCGAGATCGTGGCACGCGGCGCGACGGTGATGAACGGCTACTGGAACCGGCCCGAGCTGAACGCCGCACGCCAGCGGAGCGGCTGGCACCACACGAATGACCTGGGCCGGCGCGAAGAGGACGGGACGATCAGCTTCGTTGCCCCGCTTACCCGGATGATCAAGTCGGCGGCCGAGAACATCTACCCGGCCGAGGTCGAGGGCTGCATCGCGCAGCACCCCGCGGTGGCCGAGTGCGCCGTCATCGGCGTACCCGACTCGCAGTGGACCC
>JBOGFL010000143.1:0-14643 GCA_050743285.1 Acidimicrobiia bacterium | reverse complement strand
CGACGCCGGTGTGTCGGTCCCCGACGCCGAGGTGACGGCCCTCGCGGACGCCGCCCGCCTGCAAGGCGTGATCGCGTCGCGCCAGCAACGGCTCGCCGACGATCTCGCGCTGCGCCTCCCATTGCCGCAGTTGCGCCTTCCGTTCGTGTTCACCGGAGACATCGGGCCGCGCGAGGTCACGGTGCTCGCCGAGGCCTACGAGGCCGCAGTGCGCACACTTCCCGCGGTCGCGGCATGACCGCGACCACGCTGGTCGCCGACCGTCATGTGCTGATCTGTTGTGGCACGGGTGGTGTCGGCAAGACGACAACCGCGGCGGCCCTTGCGCTCGAAGGCGCGCGGCGAGGCCGCAACACCGTCGTCGTCACCATCGACCCCGCCCGGCGTCTCGCCGACGCGCTCGGGCTCGAGCTCGCCGACACGCCGACCGAGATCCCCCGGGCGAGCTGGGACCCCTCGGACACCGCCGCATCCGCCGGCCGGATGTCGGCACTCATGCTCGATGCCAAGGGCACCTTCGACCGGCTGGTGCGCCGTTACGCGTCCGACGAGGAACAGGCGGAGCGAATCCTTGCCAACCGCTTCTACCGGAACGTGTCGAGCGCGCTCTCCGGCACGCAGGAATACATGGCGATGGAGCAGCTGCACGAGCTCCATGAAGCCGGCGGCTACGACCTGATCGTCGTCGACACCCCACCGACGCGACGCGCGCTCGACTTCCTCGATGCCCCCCGCCGGCTCGCCCGGCTTCTCGACAATCGCTTGTTCCGGGTGGTCGTGACTCCGGGCCGGGCCGGGTTAAGGCTCGTGTCGGCCGGCCTTCAGCGCTTCCTGCGCGTGGTGGCAAAGGTCGTGGGTGCCGAAGTCATCAACGACGTGATCGCGTTCTTTCGCGCGTTCGAGGGTATGGAAGAAGGCTTCCGGGCCCGCGCCGGAGAAGTGCTCGAGCTCCTGGCCGACCCCACTACCGCGTTCGTCCTCATCACGTCGCCCCGCCGGGACGCTGTCGAGGAGGCCGAGTTCTTCGCCACCCGCCTTGCCGAAGGCGACGTGGCGGTGTCAGCTCTGGTCGTGAACCGCGTGCACCCGCGTTTCGGCCCGTGGCCGGCGGCGGACCTGCGTGCGAAGGCCGCGCGCCTACGCGCCGAGGACAACGGTGACAACCGCGCCCGTCTCGCCGCCGCATACGACAACCTTGCCGACGCGCAGCAGCTCGCCGACCTGGAACGCGTGCACCTCGCCGGCATCGAGGGCCGATTGTCCGCTGCCGACATCGTGCACGTGCCGTGGCTCACTCGCGAAGTGCACGACTTCGACGCGCTCACAGAGGTCGGCAGCTATCTGGTCCGGTAGCCTGCCCGCATGGCAAAGGTTCTCGTGGCGGCGGACGCGAAGTGGGTGCGCGACCAGGTGCGCACCGCACTGTCCGGGCCCGGCACTGAGGTCGTCGAGGTCACCCGAGGTGAGGACGTCCGCGGCGCCGTAGAGCGCGAGAAGCCCGAGCTCTGCATCCTCGACATGCAGATCGGCAACATGGGCGGCATCGCCGTCGCGCTCGACCTGCACCTCGAAGAGTCGGCCGACCGGCTCCCGCCGGTGATGATCCTGCTGCTGCTCGATCGGCCCGCCGACCGCTTCCTGGCCAGGCGCGCCTCGGTCGACGCCGAGCTCGTGAAGCCGGTCGACGCCGGCACGCTCCGCCGCACCGTCAAGCGCCTGCTCGGCCCGGAACCAGGCGACCCCGCCCCGCTACAATCGACCTCTCCCGCCGGGACGTAGCGCAGTTTGGTTAGCGCGCAGCGTTCGGGACGCTGAGGTCGCGGGTTCAAATCCCGCCGTCCCGACTCTCAACGCCGCAGGTCAGCGGCTATGCCTGGGGATAACTCAGCAGCGCGGCCGTCCCGAGCGCCGGCGAGGAGTTCCATCACGACGACGTCAGTGGTCGCCACCGTCACGTCGCCGGCGACGGGTCGCCGCACGGCGTGGTGCTCGGCGCTGCCCGTGCTGCGAAGGAGGTTGCGGAACACTGACCGACGGATGCGACCGTGCATCCGCGGGCGCGCACGCACTGCGAGCATCGCCAGTCTCGTGACCGCCCTTGTGCTCGCCGCCCCGAGCTCGCCGGTCATTGCTGCGGAGCGCCCGATGGCAACGCCGCCGCCCAACCCGACGACGCTCGAAGCGAAGCTGGCCCGGGCCTACCGAATCGACGTCATGGACCTCGTTGTCCAGTACGACGTCTGGCCGGGGACCGACCGGGTCGAGGGGTCTGCCGTGCTGCAGTTCCGTCTGCGACCCGGTCAGACCCGCGCGCTGTTCCACTTCAACCCACGGCGCCTCGCGTCGCCGCGCCGGGAGCGCCGGCTGTTGCAGGCGCTCGCGCTCGACGGTGAGGAGCTCGACCCGCACGACCGCACCGACCTGCGACGGATCAGGTCGACTCGCACCACCGAGCCCGCGTTCGAGATCCAGCGCGACCTCGACCAAGACAACGAGCACACCCTCGAGATCAGCTGGTCGATGGCCATCGGGCGCCGGAATTCTCATCCCGGTTGGTTCTTCCCCAACTTCGACGACACGATCGGACCGAGCGCCGAGACGGAGACGTTCTGGCCGACCGTCTCCTCGCCCGAGGAGTTCACGCGGCATCGGATCGGGCTGCGGATCCACGACGCCGATCCTTACGTCGTGATCGGGTCGGGCGTCGTCGAGCGAGCCGAGCCCGACGATGGTGTGCAGTCCTGGGAGATCGACACCGTCCGCCCGATCGCCAGCCACACCGTGTTCTTCGCCGCGGTTCCGTCAGATCAGGTGCGCAGCGTCGAGTTCGATGCGAGCGGTGTGCCCGTCACGATCGTCTCCGACCGCTCGCAGAAGGCAACTGATCGGGCGCAGAGAATCAGCCGGGCGACGATCGCGTCCCTCGTCGACGGCTTCGGGCGCTTCCCGATGCCGAGCATGCACGTGCTCCTGACCGGCTGGTCCAGCGGTATGGAGTACTACGGCGCCACCCGCACCGGCATCGGATCGCTCGAGCACGAGCTCGTGCACATGTACTTCGGCACCGCGACGGTGAATCGCACTTGGCGCGACACCTGGTTCGACGAGGCGGCCGTCGAGTGGTGGCTGCGTCGCGATCGCCTCCGCGCCCTGCCCGTCGATTTCGCGTCCGACATCGCCCGCGACCGTTCCGTCGCCGCCCCGGGGTTCGACACGCGGGCCTATGGCGATGGCGCTCGGATCCTCGGCGAGGTGGCAGGAGCGCTCGGCGGGAGTCCCGCGATGGTCGGCTTTCTCCACGATCTTCACCGCGGTCGTGCCTTCGAGCCGTTCACGACCGACGACCTGCTCGACGACATCGTCGCCGCGCAGGCCGTGATCGATCGCTCGCAACTCGAGCGGTGGCTCTACGACGGCGGGTGACCATGGGCTGTGGACGAACGGAGACCAGTACGCCTTCACCACCGTGTTCCTGGCCGCGGTGCTCTTCTTTGCCGGCATCTCCCTCCGCTTCAAGTGGCTACCGATGCGGGTCACGATCCTCGTTCTCGCGGCCGTGTTCTTCGGCGCCGGCGTCGTTCAGTTGCTCTCGCTGCCGGTCCACTGAACGCTCAGCGCGCGCCCGACTTCTTCGGCCGGGCCGGGCGGTAGAGCTTCTCGGCCCGCTCCATCATCGTCGCGACGGTCAGCCCCTCCGGGTGCTCGAACGCGAGCGCGGCGTTGACGAAGGCGAGGTGGGTGAACGCCTGCGGAGTGTTCCCGAGCTGCCGCGCCGCCGCGGGGTCGTACTCCTCCGAGAACAAGCCGACGTCATTCGCCGTCGCGGCCAGCTTGGCGAACAGGCGCCGCGCCTCGTCACGCCGGTCCTGCCAGACGTAGTTCATCACCAACCAGAACGAGCACGGCAGGAACGCGCCCTCGCCCGGCGGCAGGCCGTCGTCGGCGTGCTCGCTGCGATAACGCAACACGTAGCCGTTCTGGATGAGATCGCGCTCGACCGCGGCCACCGTTCCGAGCACGCGCGGATCTTTGGCGGGCAGGAAGCCGGTGGCCGGGATCTGGAGGAGCGCACCGTCGAGCTGCTTGGATCCGTAGGCCTGCGTGAACGAGTTCATCTCGGGGTCGAATCCCTCGCTGAGCACTTGGACGTGGATCTCGTCACGCGACGCTCGCCAGTGGTCGGTTGGGGCCGGAAGGTCGAACTGCTCAGCCGAGCGAACCGCGCTGTCAAAGCCGAGCCACGCCATGATCTTGGAGTGGGTGAAGTGCTGACGATCGCCGCGCATCTCCCACAGGCCGTCGTCGGGATGCTGCCAGGCGCCCTCGAGGTAGTCGAGCAGCGCGACCTGGAGGTCCCAGGCCGCGTCCCCCTTGCCCGCCGCGCCGCCGCGTTCGGGTGACGCGCACCGCATGATCGCGAGCGAGGCGAGCGTCTCGCCGTACACGTCGAGTTGGAACTGGCCGCTGGCGGCGTTGCCGACGCGAACCGGGGCCGACCCCTCGTAGCCGGGAAGCTCATCGAGCTCGTACTCGTCGAGGCGCCGCTCGCCTGCGATTCCGTACATGATCTGGAGCTTCGACGGATCGCCCGCGGCCGCCCGCAGCAACCAGTCGCGCCACGCGAGGGCTTCCTTGTTGTAACCGGCCCGGAGCAGCGCGCCCAGGGTCAGCACCGAATCCCGGAGCCAGCAGAACCGGTAGTCCCAGTTCCGCACGCTGCCGATCCACTCGGGCAGCGAGGTCGTGGCGGCGGCGACGATGCCGCCGGTCGGGGCATAGGTCAGCGCCTTCAAGGTGATCAGCGACCGCATCACGAGATCTCGCCACTCGCCCTCGTACTTGCTCCGCTTCGACCAGCGACTCCACCAAACCTCGGTCCTGCGCAACGCCTCGAGCCCGTCGTCGCCACGAGGGGGATGCTCGTGCGAGGGGTGCCACGCGAGGACGAATGGCACCGACTCGCCCTTGCCGACCACGAAGTCGGAGACCGTCGCCCGACCCGCGCCTTCGACGTGCGCCGGCGTCGACAACACCATCGAATCCGGGCCCGCGGTCGCGTGCATCCGCCCGTCCTGGTGGGTGACCCACGGGAGGCTCGACCCGTAGTCGAAACGCATGCGCAGGTCCATGTGGACCGGCACCCGCCCCGAGACACCCTCGACGACGCGCACGATGTCGACCGTCTTCTGTCGGATCGGCATGCAGTCGACAACTCGCACCACCCCGTCGTCGGTATGAAATGTGGTCTCGAGCACGAGCGTGTCGCCGCGGTACCGGCGCTCGATCCGTTGGACGCCACCGGCGGGCGCGAGCTTCCACCGCCCGTGGTCGTCGCTCCCGAGCAGGCCGGCGAACACCGCCGCGGAGTCGAAGCGCGGGGTACACAGCCAGTCGATCGACCCGTCCTTGCCGACCAGCGCCGCGGTCTGCGTGTCGCCGATGATGGCGTAGTCCTCGATGCGGCTTGCCATGTTGGAGATCCTCCTGGTCGGGCGACGCTACCTGCCGATTGTGACCGGTCGGTGATTGCGCGGGATGCGGCGTCGCCGTAGCTTCACCGAATGACGACGACCGAAGCGGCCGGCACATCATCGGTGGGCCGGAGCGCGGCCGGTACCGGTCCCGACCGGGCCGGCCTCGTCCTCCTCGCCCTCATCCTGGTCGCCGCGGTCGCCAACCTGAACCTGGCGGTGGCCAACGTCGCGCTGCCGGACATCGGCAAGGCGTTCGACTCGTCACAGACCACGCTCAACCTCATCGCAATCGGGTACTCGCTCGGTCTGGCCGCCTCGGTTCTCTACCTTGGTGCGCTGGGCGACCGCCACGGGCGCAAGATGATGCTGGTCCTGGGCGTGCTGCTCTCGATCCCCGCCTGTCTGCTCGCCGCGTTCGCGCCGTCCGACGAGGTGCTCGTCCTCGCCCGCGTCCTGGGCGGGCTCTCGGCCGGCATGGCGTTCCCCACGACCCTGGCGTTGATCACGGCCCTGTGGGCCGGCGACGCGCGCACCCGGTCGATCGCGCTCTGGTCTGGTATCGGCGGGGCAATCTCCGCCCTCGGCCCACTCATCGCGGGCGCTCTGCTCGAGGAGTTCTACTGGGGCTCGGTGTTCCTGGTGACGCTGCCCCTGGCCGGCGTCGCGCTAGCGCTGGCGCTCCTGCTCGTCCCGAGCCACGTCAACGAGACCAGCGATCCGGTCGACAACTTCGGCGGCATTCTCTCCGCCGTCCTCGTCGGCGCGCTCGTCCTCGCAATCAACTTCACCGCGGTCCCGGACAAAGGGATGCTCGTCCTCGGACTGTCGATCATCGCGTTGGCCGCCGGCGCTGCGTTCGTGCTCCGCCAGCGGCGGGCGCCCGCACCGCTGTACGACCTCCACGTCGCCGGGCGCCGGATCTTCTGGGTGGCTGCGGTGGCCGGTGTCATCGTGTTCGGTTCGTTGATGGGGGCGATGTTCATCGGGCAACAGTTCCTGCAGAACGTGCTCGGGTATTCCACGTTCGAAGCCGGTGCCGCCATCCTTCCCGCCGCATTCCTCATGGTGCTCGTGGCGCCGCGCTCGGCAAAGCTCGTCGATGCGCGCGGCGCCCGGTTCACCTTGCTCACCGGCTACTTCTTCTGCCTGCTCGGCTTCGTGGTGATGCTGCTGCTCTGGACTGACGACGCGTCGTATTGGATGGTCGGACTCGGATACGCGCTGATCGGTATCGGCGTCGGGTTCGCCGGCACGCCGGCTTCGCACTCGCTCACCGGGTCGGTGCCGGTCAAGCGGGCGGGCATGGCTTCGGGGACGGCAGACCTCCAACGCGACCTGGGTGGTGCGATCATGCAGTCGATCCTGGGCGCGTTGCTCACCGCCGGTTACGCATCGGCAATCGGGTCGGCGATCGCGGGGGCGCCGGAGTCGACCCAGAAGCAGATCACCGACGACGTGCAGTCGCAGCTCGAGAAGTCGTTCTCGAGCGCGGCGAACCTCGCCGACCAGTACCCGCAGTACGCAAAACCGATCATCGCGTCGGCCCGTTCGTCGTTCGTCGACGGCTCGGATTGGGCCTATGTCGCCGGCATCGTCGCGATCCTGGTTGGGGCCCTGCTCGTTTTCTTCATGTTCCCCAAGAAGGCGCAGGAGGAGGAACTGCTCGCGCAGTATCAGGCCCAAGACGCGGCGCGCTCCGATTAGCGCGTGGCACTGAGCGAGTTCGGACTGCTCGGGCCTGAACTCATGCGCCGCGGCGACGCCTTGGGCAACCCGTTCGCGTCCGAGGGCCTCTTCTTCGTCGAGGCGATCTTCATCGCGATCCACATCTTCGGCTGGGCACGGCTGAGGCCGTGGGCGTGCACCGACGAAGAGGCTCCGGCGCCCACCTGAGCCGGCACGACGACGTGTGCGTCAAGACGGACTCGACGAAGCTCGGTTGACCAGCGCCCGCGAGGAGGGGCCCCAGGCGAAGTAGAGCGCGACGAGGGCGTACACCGCGAAGCACGCGACCGGGCTGATGAAGGCGAGTCCGATCGACGCCGCGTACACGCCCGGCCCCACGAGCGACCTCCGGATAGAGAGACGGACGCGTTCGTGGGTGATGCCCTCGGCCAGGAGGTCGGGGTGGCGGTAGAGGTGGATCCACATGGCGGTGAAGATGAGGCCGATGATCGTCATCGTGGTGCTGTAGACCGCGGCCGCGATCGACGCGTTCGTGCCGCCCTCCCGCACGTACCCGGCGAGGAGCGCGGTGGGGAACGGGAGGAACGCGATGCCGAGCAGCAACAGGAGGTTGATGAAGAGGAGCGTGCGGTCGACGGCGGTGATGCGCTCGAACATCGAGTGGTGGCTCACCCACATGATGCCGATGACGACGAACGACACGATGTAGGCGACGAACGACGGCCAGTCGTCCCACAGCGCCGACAACAGGTCACCGGAGCCGACGTCAGGGACGTCGATCTGCAAAACAAGCAGCGTGATCGCGATGGCGATCACGCCATCGCTGAACGCCTCGAGGCGCTCGGTCGTGCCTCCCGCGAGTCTCACCTGCCGGCGAGGAGCTCCGCGAGCTGGACCGCGTTCAGGGCGGCGCCCTTCCGCAGGTTGTCGCCGGTGACCCACAGGCTGAGCGAGTTCGCCTCGGTCGGGTCGTCGCGCACGCGACCGACGAGAACGGGGTCGATACCCGCCGATTCCAGCGGCGTCGGGTGACCGGCTCCCCCATCGGCGAGACGAACGCCGGGCGCGTCGGCGAGCAGCGCACTCGCGTCGGCAGCGCTCAGCGGGTCGCGGAACCTGAGGTTCGCGGTCATCGCGTGGCCGACGTACACCGGCACGCGCACACACGTGACGTTCACTCGGAGTTCGGGCGCGTGCAGGATCTTGCGGCTCTCGTCGAGCATCTTCCGCTCCTCGGACGTGGAGCCGTCGGCACCGAGTGATCCGGCCAGCGGGATCACGTTGCCCGCGATCGGACGGTCCCACTGCTCGCCGGGCTCGAGCATCCCGTCCAGCGCGCCGGCGCGCGCCAGGCGCTCGGCCTGTCCCGCGCCCTTGGTCCACTGCTCGTCGAGCTCGTGCATGCCGGCCTGCCCGGCCCCGGACACCGACTGGTACGTCGACACGACCATGCGCTCGATGCCGGCGGCCCGGTGCAAGGGCGCCAACGCGGTAACGAGGACCATCGTCGTGCAGTTCGGGCACGAGACGATGCCCCGCTCCATTGCCGCGACATCGTCGGGATTCACCTCGGCGACGACAAGAGGCACGTCGTCCTCCATGCGGAAGGCGGCCGAGTTGTCGATGACGCGTGCCCCCGCGGCCGCGGCCTGCGGCGCCCACTCCAACGCAAGCGGCTCGTCGACGTCGATGACGACCAGGTCGAGCCCGTCGAAGCAGCCCGGGCGCAACACCTCACACGTCACGTCGCGACCGGCGAACGGGAGGCGCCGGCCCTCGGACCGAGGTGACGCGTAGACGCGAAGATCGTCGACGGGGAAGGCGCGCGCTTCGAGCACGCGCATCATCTCGGTTCCGACGAGCCCGGTCGCGCCCACCACACCGACCCGCATCAGTCGGCCCCCAGCTCGAACGCCTCGTGCAGCGCACGCACTGCTCGCTCGACGTCGGCCTCGCGCACGATGCACGAGATCCGGATCGACGAGGTCGAGATCATCTCGATGTTCACCCGTTCGGCGGCCAGTATCTCGAACATGCGCGCTGCGATGCCCGGGTGTGTCTTCATTCCCGCACCGACCAGTGAAACCCGGCCGATGTCGGGGTCGTGCGCGAACCCGGATGCCTCGACCTCGCCGACGAGCTTGTCCATCACGGGGATCGTGCGGGTGAGGTCCTCACGTGGAATCGTGAACGACACGTCGGTGTGCCCGCCGGTCGACACGTTCTGCACGATCATGTCGACGTTCACGTCCTCGTCGGCCAATGCCCGGAACACGGTCGCCGCGATACCCGGGCGGTCGGGGACGTGCGTGATCGTGACCTTCGCCTCGGACGTGTCGTGGCTGACCGCAGAGATGATCGCCTGTTCCATGTGTGGATCTTCCTCCCGGATCCAGGTGCCCGGCTCCCAGGTGAACGACGAGCGAACGTGGATGGGCACACCATGATTCCGCGCGAACTCCACCGATCGCAGCGCGAGCACACGCCCGCCCGTCGCGGCGATCTCGAGCATCTCGTCGTACGAGAGACGCTCGAGGCGACGGCCGGACGGGACGAGCCGGGGATCAGCGGTGTACACGCCGGCCACGTCGGTGTAGATCTCGCAGGCCTCGGCGCCGAGGGCGGCCGCCAGCGCCACCGCCGAAGTGTCGGACCCGCCGCGCCCGAGCGTCGTGATGTCCCGGCTGGTCGACACCCCCTGGAATCCGGCGACCACCGCGACGTGCCCGGCGGCGAGCGCGTCTCGCAGGCGGTCGGCCCGCACCTCGACGATCTTCGCCCGTCCGTGGCTGTCGTCGGTGACGATGCCGGCCTGCGAGCCGGTGAAGCTCACCGCCGGCTCACCGCGGTCGCCGACCGCCATGCAAAGCAGAGCGATCGAGATCCGCTCGCCGGCCGTCAGCAGCATGTCGAGCTCGCGGGCGGCGGGAGCGTGCGAAACCTCGTGGGCGAGGCGAAACAGCTCGTCGGTGGTACGGCCCATGGCCGAGACCACGACCACCACATCGTGGCCGTCGTGGCGGGTTGCGACGATGTGGTCGGCCACTGCCCGGACGCGGTCAGGATCCGCGACCGACGTGCCGCCGAACTTCTGGACGAGCAGGGCCACTACCGAACGGTACCAGCGGGCCATTCCGGTAACTCGCCCGATAACATCGTCGCCCGTGTCGAAGTCCGCCAAACGCGAACGTCAGCGCCTGAACCGTGAGGCGCGCCGTGAAGCCGAGCTCCAGGCGGAGCGCCGATCCCGCATGCTGCGCACGCTTCGGAACGCGCTCCTGCTCCTCGTGCCCGTCGCGATCGCGTTCGTCGTGCTCCAGATAGTCCGGAATGACGACAGCGATGCCGACGAAGACAACAACGACAAGCAGTCGGAGACGCCGGCGCCGCCCGACGATGACGTGCAGCGCGACTACAGCGAGCCGCCGCCGTTCACGATCGACAGCGCTCGGACCTACACCGCGACGATCGAAACCAGCGAGGGAGCGATCGTCATCGACCTCGACGCCGCTGCCGCGGCCCAGTCAGTCAACAACTTCGTGTTCCTCGCCAACAACAAGTTCTACAACGGGTTGGCCGTCAACCGCGTGGCCAAGGACTTCGTCTTCCAGACCGGGAGCCCGGACAACACGCAAGCGGGCGGGCCCGGCTACACGGTCCAGGGCGAGGTTCCCGAAGTTGCCGAGGGGGAGCCCGCGTATCCGGTCGGGACCGTGGCGTTCGGGAACCAGCCCGGCCAGCCGCCCGGCACCGCGGGCTCGCAGTTCTTCGTGGTGTTCGGGGACGGGAATCCGACGCTCCCGGCCCAATACGCGTTGATCGGCCAGGTGACCGACGGCCTCAGCGTGGCCAGCAAGATCGGCAAGCTGCATCCCGAAGGCGGCGACGGGCCCCCGACCGAGACCGTCAAGATCACCTCGGTGACGATCGCCGAGAGTTAGGAAGGACCGGGTAGCTCCTCGACGGTCGTGCCCGCTTCGTACAAGACGGGCTCGCGGCCGCGGTACAACGCGACGGTGCCCGCGCCCGCCACCTTCCAGCTCCCACCGGAGTCACGGATCAGCGCGGTCTCCTCGTCGATGCCTACGAGCACCGCGCCGCCGGGGAGCAGATCGATCGAGCGCTCGCGCAGGTGATCAGCGGCCGAGCCGTGATACGGAAAGACGGCAAGATTGCGCACCAGCCCGAGGCCGACGGTGTAGGCGCCGCCGCGTGGATCGACCATCGGGTCACACACCACCGTGGCTCCGGCCCCTGACGCCGCGATGACCGCGCCGTCGCCGTTCGCGCTCCGCAGCGCGTCGAACAGGGGCGAGTCTTTCAGCACCGACCGCAGGTGGAGAGGAGAACCGTCGGCCAGGTACACGAAGCGGGCCGATGAGATCGTCTTGACGATCTCGTCGTCAGTGGCCTCCCCCCGATGCAGCACGGGAAGCCCGCGCACCTCGGCGCCCAGCCCTTCGAAATGTTCGGTCGCGCGCGCCACCGCCCGGTCGGGATGCTCGAAGGCCGCCGCGGTCGGCAGCACCACCACCTCATGCGCTCCGCTCGTGGCAAGCAGCTCGGTGTCGAGCTCGCGGCACCCGGGGCCCCATTCGCCTCCACCGACCAGAGCCAGCGCACCGGCGCGCCCGCTCACGCGCCCCGTCCGTCGCAGGATTGGCCCGACACGGCGGCGAGACTAACCGCCCGGTCCCCGGCGGGCTGGTGGAGCGCCGTGGCTACCCGGCGGTAACATCACCCGTCCCAATCCGACGTTCGGGGGTACGGCGCGCCATGACGATCAAACGGCTCGGCATCGTGGGCTCGGGAATCATGGGCTCGGGGATCGCCGAAGTGGCCGCCCGGGCAGGCATCGAGGTCACCCTGCGCAGCCGGGCCGAGGCCAGCGGCGACCGGATGCAGGCCGCGCTGGAGAAGTCACTCGACCGCCAGGTGGAGAAAGGCAAGCTCGACAGCACCGAACGGGACGCCGCGTTGGGCCGCGTCCAGGTCGTGACCGACCTCGGAGAGCTGGCCGAGGCCGACCTCGTCCTCGAGTCGATCGTGGAGGATCTCCCCACCAAGAAGCACCTCTTCAACGAGCTCGACCGAGTGTGCGGCGAAGCCACGATTCTGGCCACCAACACCTCGACCCTGCCCGTGATCGAGATGGCGATGGACACCGGCCGTCCCGACCGGGTCTGCGGCATCCACTTCTTCAATCCCGCGCCGGCAATGCCGCTCGTCGAAGTGGTGCGCGCGGTGACGACTTCCGACGAGACTCTCGGAACCGCCCGGGCATTCGCCGAGACGTGCGGCAAGACCGTCGTCAACGTGCGCGATCAGGCCGGGTTCATCGTGAATGCGCTGCTGTTCCCGTACCTCAACAACGCGGTCAAACTGCTCGACGCCGGGGTCGCCACCCGTGACGACATCGACGCGGCCATGAAGGGCGGCTGCAACTTCCCGATGGGCCCGCTCGAGCTGCTCGACCTCGTCGGCCTCGACACGAGCCTGGCGATTCTCGAGGCGCTCTACGCCGAGTTCCACGACCCAAACTACGCGCCCGCACCCCTGCTGCGCCGGATGGTGAGCGCCGAGCGCCTCGGCCGCAAGACCCGGCTCGGCTTCTACGACTACCACCGGTAGTTCTCGGTTGGTGCACGTAACCACTCATACGGTGGCTCGGTGCACCAACAGTAGAATCAGGTGATGGCCACTCCGGATCGACCGTGGCTGATGCGGACGTACTCGGGCCACACGTCGGCTCGGGCATCGAACATGCTGTACCGGACGAACCTCACCCGCGGCCAGACCGGACTCTCGGTCGCCTTCGACCTGCCCACCCAGACCGGCTACGACCCCGACGAACCGCTCGCCCGCGGCGAGGTCGGCAAGGTCGGCGTACCGGTCCCCCACCTGGGCGAGATGCGGACGCTGTTCGAAGGGATCCCCATCGAGGAGATGAACACCTCGATGACGATCAACGCCACGGCCATGTGGCTGTACGGCCTCTACCTGGCGCTGGCCGAGGAGAGGGGCGTGGAAGCGGCCCAGCTCGCGGGCACCACCCAGAACGACATCGTGAAGGAGTACCTCAGCCGGGGTACGTACATCTTCGGACCCGAACCGTCCCGCCGGCTGACCGTCGACCTGATCTGCCACGCGGTACGTCACGTACCGAAATGGAACCCGATCAACGTCTGCTCCTACCACCTGCAGGAGGCCGGGGCGACGCCGGTGCAGGAAGTCGCATACGCGATGGCGACCGCGCTCGCCGTGCTCGACGCGGTGCAGGAGTCGGGGCAGGTGAGCGACGAGAAGTTTCCCGAAGTCGTCGGGCGCATTTCGTTCTTCGTCAACGCCGGCATCCGCTTCGTCGAAGAGATGTGCAAGCTGCGGGCGTTGGGGCGCCTTTGGGGCCGCCACACCCTCGAGCGTTACGGCGTGACCGACGCGAAGCTGCGCCGCTTCCGGTACGGCGTGCAGGTCAACTCACTGGGTCTCACCGAGGCCCAACCCGAGAACAACGTGCCTCGAATCGTTCTGGAGACCCTGGGCGTGACGTTGTCAAAAGACGCGCGCGCCCGCGCCATTCAGCTCCCGGCGTGGAACGAGGCGCTGGGTCTCCCACGCCCCTGGGACCAGCAGTGGTCGCTGCGCATCCAGCAGGTCCTCGCCTACGAGACCGACCTGCTGGAGTACGGCGACCTCTTCGAGGGATCGAAGGTCGTCGAAGCCAAGGTCGCCGAGATCGAGGAAGCCGCCGCCACTGAGCTCGACTGGGTCCTCGCCGGCGGGGGCGCGTTTTCGATGATCGACGAGATGAAATCGCGCCTGGTGCAGAGCCACGCCGAGCGGCTGCGCCGCGTCGAGGCCGGAGAGCTTCCCGTGGTCGGCGTCAACCTGCTCACCGACACCGCGCCCTCCCCGCTCGTCGCCGGGTTCGAGGCGGGCGAGAAGGAGCGAGAGGCCGCCATCCTCGTCGTCGAGGAGGAGGCCGAAGCCGAACAGACCGAGCGCCTCGAGCAATGGCGCAGTGGCAGGGACGCCGCCGCAGTGGCGGCCGCCGTCGACAAGCTGCAAGCGACCGCCACCACCGACGACACGCTTGTGCCCGCCACCATCGAGCTGGCCCGGTCCGGCGGGACCGTCGGCGAGTGGGCCGGCGCGCTGCGCGAGGTGTTCGGCGAGTATCGGGCTCCCACCGGGGTGGGCGCGGTGTCGGTGGCTCCCGGCGACGAACTGCTCGCGGTGCAGGCGCGCGTGCAGGCCGCGGCGGGCGAGTTGGGCGGACCGATCCGCCTGCTCGTCGGCAAGCCGGGGCTCGACGGGCACTCGAACGGAGCCGAGCAGATCGCAGTAGTGGCCCGGGACGCCGGTATGGAGGTCGTGTACCAGGGCATCCGACTCACGCCCGACCAGATCGCCGCGGCCGCACGCGACGAGGACGTCGACGTGATCGGGCTCTCGATCCTTTCCGGCTCGCACGGCTCCCTTG